>NZ_JAGGOW010000049.1 GCF_018614135.1 Streptomyces sp. ISL-66 | reverse complement strand
CCGCCGACGTGGCCGCGCTCGCCGCCCTCGACTCCGGGCTCGCCGCCGAGCTCCAAGCCGCCGGGCGGGCCCCCTGGCAGGTGCTCGCCGGCGCCGCCGAGGGCGCGGGGCTCGAAGGGCGGCTGCTGTACGAGGACGCGCCCTACGGGGTCGGGTACTTCGTGGCCGCCTGGTCTTAAGAGGGCCGGAAAGCGCGGCGGCACGGCACCGCGGCAAGGACAGCGGCACGGCAAAGGGGCGCGGCGCCACCCTCTCGGTGGTGCCGCGCCCCTCGCGATCGCGTCAGGGAGCCGCCGGCGGCGTCGGCCCGCCGGGGTTGTCCTTGTGCGCGAGCTTGCCCAGGGCGTCCTTCGCCTTGTCCGCGCCGCTAGAGATCTGGCCGCTGTACTTGCCCTTGGTCTTGGAGTCGACGGCCTTGGCCACCTTGTCCAGATTCTGGCTGATCTTTCCCTCGTGCTGCTGCGCGAGGCCGCCGACCTTGTCCTTGGCGGGCGCGAGCTTGGCCTTCAGATTGTCCAGCAGGCCCATGGGTCACCTTCCATTGGCGGATCTACGTACGGGCACCCTCGCCGGCCTCGCTGTCCGCGGCGACTTCCGCCGACTGCTGCTTCGGGATCTCGACGGCTTCCACCGCTTCCTTCTCCTCGGCCACAGCAGGCTCGGCCTCGGCCTCCTCGGCCGTCGCGGACTCCGCCGTCAGATCCTCGGCCGCGACCTCTTCGGTCACTGCCTGGCTCTTGCGGCCGAGAAGCCGGTCCAAAATGCCCATGTCTACTCCTATAACGTTACTCGTGTGAGTGAAGTTCCGCCGTGGACGGGCCGTGCCCGTGGCCGTGGACGGACCGGCTCGCGCCGGTCGCGGGCCGGGCGTACGACAGGCGCGCGCCGGGCCGGAACCCCTCCCAGGCAACGACCCCGGCCGGGCCCCGTCACGTAACTCGATCGGGTACATGCCGTGAGGTTTGCGAGACTAGGGCGGTGAGGAAAGCAGCCCCCGCCCCGCGGGTCATCGCCGTCGTAGGACCCACCGCCGCCGGAAAGTCGGATCTGGGGGTGGCCCTGGCCCGTCATTTCGACGGCGAAGTCGTCAACGCCGACTCGATGCAGCTGTACCGGGGGATGGACATCGGTACCGCCAAACTGACGACGGAGGAACGCGGGGGAGTCCCGCACCACCTCCTCGACATCTGGGACGTCACCGAAACGGCGAGCGTCGCGGAGTACCAGCGCCTCGCCCGCGCCGAGATCGACAAACTGCTCGCGCAGGGCCGCACGCCGGTCCTCGTCGGCGGTTCCGGTCTCTACGTGCGCGGCGCGCTCGACGCCATGGAGTTCCCGGGCACCGACCCCGAGGTGCGCGCCCGGCTGGAAGCCGAGGCCACCCTGCGGGGCCCCGGAGCCCTGCACGCCCGGCTCGCCGCCGCCGACCCGGCCGCCGCGCAGGCGATCCTGCCCAGCAACGGCCGCCGCATCGTGCGCGCCCTGGAGGTCATCGAGATCACCGGACGGCCGTTCACCGCCAACCTGCCCGGCCACGAGTCCGTCTACGACACGGTCCAGATCGGCGTGGACGTGGCCCGGCCCGAGCTCGACGAGCGGATCGCCCTGCGCGTGGACCGCATGTGGGAGGCCGGGCTGGTGGACGAGGTCCGCGCGCTGGAGGGCGCGGGACTGCGCGACGGAATCACCGCCTCCAGGGCGCTCGGCTACCAGCAGGTGCTGTCCGCCCTCGCCGGTGCGTGCACCGAGGACGAGGCGCGCGCCGAGACGGTCCGGGCCACCAAGCGCTTCGCCCGCAGGCAGGACTCGTGGTTCCGCCGCGACCCGAGGGTGCACTGGCTCAGCGGGGCCGTCGCCGACCGGGGAGAACTGGCCGCACTCGCGCAGTCGTTGGTCGAACGAGCGGTCACAGCCTGATCACGTGATGGCATCGGGACGCCCCGGGCGCCCGTCCGGGGCCCGGTGGCGTGCCATCATCAAACTCGTGCCGGTGCCGTCACCGGCGGCGTACGCGGCGTTCGAAGTCCGAGTGGGGAGGGCGCGTGGCGATGGAGGCCGGCCCTCGTGACACCGGTCGGGACGACACCCGACGGGAAGCGGACCCGATGCTCCTCGACGGCCCCGTGGAGGCCGACGGGCTCGGTCTGCCCGCGGAGCCCGCGCGCCTGACCCCCGACGGCCCGGACGCACCGGACCCTGCCGAGGCGGAGGCCGCCGCAGCTCCCGAGTTCGAGGTCGAACTGCGCCCGCAGCGCCGGCTGCGGCTGTGGCAGATCGCCCCCATCGTCATGCTGGCAGCCGCCGGCTCCCTGATGTTCGCCTTCCCGCTCGCCTTCGAATTCGGAGACGGCGGAGCGGTCGTCGCCATGCTCGGAGTCCTCATCAGCTGCTGCGCCGGCGGCTGGGGCATGATGGCCGCGCGCCGCGTGGGCTACGCCCTGCCGGGGCTCCCGGCGCGCGGGTCCGGGCTCCGCTCCGACTGGCGGGTGGCCGCGCTGTACGCGCTGGCCGCGCTGGCCGTCGTATCGCTGGCGGTGTACCGGGTGGCCCGCCTGCGGTAAGGGCGGGCTCGGTACGATGGGCGGGTGACGCAGACCAGCCCCTCCTCGCTCCCCTTCCTCAAGGGCCACGGCACCGAGAACGACTTCGTGATCGTCCCGGACCCGGACAACGCCATCGAGCTGCCGGCGTCCGCCGTCGCGCGGCTGTGCGACCGGCGGGCCGGGATCGGCGCGGACGGCGTGCTGCACGTCGTGCGGTCCGCCGCGCACCCCGAGGCGGCGCACATGGCCGGCGAGGCCGACTGGTTCATGGACTACCGCAACAGCGACGGCTCCATCGCCGAGATGTGCGGCAACGGAGTCCGCGTCTTCGCCCGCTACCTCCAGCACGCCGGGCACGTCGCGCCCGGTGACCTGGCCGTCGCCACCCGGGGCGGGGTCAAGCGGGTGCACCTCGACAAGACCGGTGACGTGACCGTCTCCATGGGCCGCGCCGAGCTGCCCGAGGGCGACGTCACGGTCTCGGTCGGAGCCCGCTCCTGGCCCGCGCGGAACGTCAACATGGGCAACCCGCACGCCGTGGCCTTCGTCGACAGCCTGGACGATGCCGGGACACTGCTGGACCCGCCGCCGTACAGCCCGGCGTCCGCCTACCCGACGGGCGTCAACGTCGAGTTCGTCGTCGACCGCGGCCCCCGGCACGTCGCCATGCGCGTCCACGAGCGCGGCTCCGGCGAGACCCGCTCCTGCGGCACCGGCGCCTGCGCGGTCGCCGTGGCCGCCATCCGCCGCGACGGCGCGGACCCGGCCGTCACCGGCACGCCCGTCGCGTACACCGTCGATCTGCCCGGCGGCACGCTGGTCATCACCGAGCACCCCGACGGGCGGATCGAGATGGCCGGACCGGCCGTCATCGTGGCCGAGGGCGAGTTCGATCCGGCCTGGCTCACCGAAACGGCTTTCGTCTGAAGGTTCCCTCTCATGGGTGATCCGTTTCACGCTGAGCGAGAGGTGGACTGCGCCACGTGGTGGGGTCGGTAACATCAGGCACCGGCCCTGAGGGCTCACACCATGCCCACCACCGCCGGTCGAAGCCGTCGGAGGTGCCCATGAGTGCAGAGGCCACGAACCCCGAAGCCCGCCCCGAAGCGCTCCCTGAACTTCGCAGACGGGGCCGGACCAGGCTTGACCTGCGACGACTGGGACGCGCCGCACTGCTCGGTCCCACGTCCCGGGACCGGCTGCCGGACGCCATCGGCCACGTCGCCGAGGCGCACCGCGCCCACCACCCGGAAGCGGACCTTTCCGTTCTGCGCCGCGCGTACCTGCTCGCGGAGACCTCGCACCGCGGTCAGATGCGCAAGAGCGGTGAGCCGTACATCACACATCCCCTCGCCGTGACCCTGATCCTGGCCGAACTCGGCGCCGAGACCACGACGTTGACCGCCTCTCTGCTCCACGACACGGTCGAGGACACCGACGTGACCCTCGATCAGGTCCGCGAGGAGTTCGGCGAGGAAGTCTGCTTCATCGTCGACGGGGTCACCAAGGTCGAGAAGATCGACTACGGCGCCGCCGCCGAGCCCGAGACCTTCCGCAAGATGCTCGTCGCCACCGGCAACGACGTCCGCGTGATGTCCATCAAACTCGCCGACCGGCTGCACAACATGCGCACCCTCGGCGTGATGCGCCCCGAAAAACAGGCGCGCATCGCCAAAGTGACCCGCGACGTACTGATCCCGCTCGCCGAACGGCTCGGCGTCCAGGCCCTCAAGACCGAGCTGGAAGACCTCGTCTTCGCGATCCTGCACCCCGAGGAGTACGAGCACACCCGCGCGCTCATCGCGGCCCACGCGGGGGAGCGCGACCCGCTGCCCGCCATCGCCGACTCCGTGCGCGCCGTCCTGCGCGAAGCGGGCATCGCCGCCGAGGTCGTCGTACGGCCCCGGCACTTCGTCTCCGTGCACCGGATCTCCCTCAAGCGCGGGGAGCTGCGCGGCTCCGACTTCGGCCGCCTGCTGGTCCTCGTGGCGGAGAACGCCGACTGCTACGGCGTGCTGGGGGAACTGCACACCTGCTTCACCCCCGTCATCTCGGAATTCAAGGACTTCATCGCCTCCCCGAAGTTCAACCTGTACCAGTCCCTGCACACCGCCTTCGCGACGCCCGAGGGGTACGTCGCCGAGGTGATCGTGCGGACCCGGCAGATGCACCGGGTCGCGGAGGCGGGGGTGGTGGCGCTCGGCAATCCGTACACGGCTACGGCACCGGCCCCGGCTACGGCCGCTACGGCCGCGGCCGCCGCCGACTGCGACGAGGAACGGGTGGACCCGACCCGGCCCGGCTGGCTGTCGCGGCTGCTCGACTGGCAGCAGTCGGCGCCCGACCCCGACACCTTCTGGAACGTCCTGCGCTCGGAACTGGCCCAGGACCGGGAGATCACCGTGTTCCGGGCCGACGGCGGAACGCTGGGCCTGCCGGCCGGCGCCAGCTGTATCGACGCCGCCTACGCGCAGCACGGCGAGGCGGCCCACGGCTGTATCGGCGCCCGGGTCAACGGGCGCCTCACCTCCCTGTCCTCCCGCCTCTCCGACGGCGACACCGTCCAGCTGCTGCTCTCGCACGACGCCTCCTCGGGGCCGGCCGCCGACTGGCTGGACCACGCCAAGACCCCGGCCGCGCGGATCGCCGTCAGCAGCTGGCTGGCGTCCCACCCCGACGGCGCCGGGCCCGCCGCAGCGGCCCCGCGGCCGCCGCTGTCCGTGATCGGGGCCCGGGGCGGCGGGGGCAACGCCGTCGCCGACCTGCCGGACGCCACCGTGCGGCTCGCGGGCTGCTGCACGCCGGTGCCGCCGGATGCCGTCGAGGGCTTCGTCGTACGGGGCGGCGCCGTCACCGTGCACCGCGTCCGCTGCGCGACGGTCGCCCAGATGCGGGCGGTGGGCCGCACCCCCGTCGCCGTGCACTGGCGGGCGACCGCGGACTGCCGGGTCACGCTGCTCGCCGAATCCTTCGGCCGCCCGCACCTGCTGGCCGATCTGACCGAGGCCATCGCCCGCGAGGGGGTCGAGGTGGTCTCCGCGACCGTCGAACCGCCCGTCGAACAGCGGGTCCGGCACACCTACACCCTCCAGCTGCCCGACGCGACGGGCCTGCCCGCCCTGATGCGGGCCATGCGGGACGTGCCGGGCGTGTACGACGTCAGCCGGGCGTAGCGCGGCCGGCTCCTTTCGGGTGGAGCCGTCGCGCGCCGTTCGCGGGCGCGCGGCGGGCGCTGGTATGCGGTGGGGGATGCAGCTCACCTCCCCGCGCCTGCGCGCCGCCCTGCTGGCCGCGGCCTCCCTCACCCTCGTCGCCGCCGTCGTGCCCCCGCCCCAGGCGCTGGGCATCGGCGACCCCCTGTTCCCGGAGCTCGGGAACCCCGGGTACGACGTGCTCTCGTACGACTTGTCCTTCGCGTACAAGGACAACCGCACCCCGCTCGACGCGGTCACCGTCATCGACGCCCGCACCCTGCAGCGGCTCGAAACCGTCAACCTGGACTTCACCCACGGCAAGGTGGCGTCCGCCGAGGTCAACGGGGAGCCGGCGCGGTTCGCGAGCGTCGGCGAGGACCTCGTACTGACGCCGGCCCGGCCGGTGGAACAGGGCTCGCCCCTGCACATCACCGTCCGGCACACGAGCGATCCGCGCGGCCGCGCCACCGACGGCGGCTGGGTGGTCACCGACGACGGCCTGGCCATGGCCAACCAGGCCGACGCCGCCCACCGGGTCTTCCCGTGCAACGACCACCCCGCCGACAAGGCCTACTTCACCTTCCGGATCACCGCGCCGGCCGGGGTGACGGCCGTGGCCAACGGAGTGCCGGGCCTGCTGCCGGCCCACCGCGCGGGCGCCGCGACCACGTGGACGTACCGCGTGCTCCACCCGATGGCCACCGAGCTCGCCCAGGTCTCGCTCGGCGACTCGACCGTCGTGCACGGCACCGGGCCGCACGGTCTGCCGCTGCGCGACGTGGTCCCGACGGCGGACCGCAAGCGGCTGGAGCCGTGGCTGAAGAAGACCGCCGGGCACGTCGAGTGGATGGAGGCCCGGGTCGGCCGGTACCCCTTCGAGAACTACGGAGTGCTGATCGCGAAGGCCAAGACCGGCTTCGAGCTGGAGACGCAGACGCTGTCGCTGTTCGAGAGGGGGCTCTTCGCGGGCGGCAGCGGGTACCCCGACTGGTACGTGGAGTCCGTCATGGTCCACGAGCTGGCCCACCAGTGGTTCGGCGACAGCGTGACCCCGCGGACCTGGTCGGACCTGTGGCTCAACGAGGGCCACGCCACCTGGTACGAGGCCCTGTACGCGGACGGCCTCGGGAAGTACCCCCTGGAGCGGCGGATGCGCGAGGCGTACCAGCGCTCCGACCAGTGGCGGGCGGCCGGCGGCCCCCCGGCCGCACCCAAGCCGGCCGCTCCGGGCGAGAAGATCGGGCTGTTCCGGCCGGTGGTCTACGACGGGGCCGCGCTGATCCTGTACGCCCTGCGCCAGGAGATCGGGGCCGAGGCCTTCGACCGGGTGGAGCGGCGCTGGGTGGCCGACCACCGGGACGCCACGGCCGGTACGGAGGACTTCGTACGCCTGGCGTCGCAGGAGGCCGACCGGGACCTGGGGGCCTTCCTGGAGCCGTGGCTGTACGGCAAGACGACCCCGGCGATGCCGGGGCACCCGGAGTGGGGCGCCCCGAAAAGCGTGTGACGTGCGCGGAACGGGCATGCCACCATCGACGGGGCCGCGGGTGGGGAATCTCCAGCCGAGGTCGCACGTTGCACAAGACAGTGTTATGTCAGGCGCGGGAGTAGCTTGGGGCCTCGGCTCCGCTTCGACCGGCGCGGACGCATTCGCAATCGACGTAAGGAACCAATGACCTCCTCTTCTTCCCCTTCCCAGGACGCGCGGGACGACGCACGGGGTGCGGCGGATCCGCAGAGTTTCACCGAGAGCCTTCGGGCCGACGCCCTGATGGAAGAGGACGTCGCCTGGAGCCACGAGGTCGACGGAGACCGGGACGGCGCGCAGTACGAGCGCGCCGAGCGCGCGGCCCTGCGCCGCGTGGCCGGCCTCTCCACCGAGCTCGAAGACGTCACCGAGGTCGAGTACCGCCAGCTCCGCCTGGAGCGGGTCGTACTCGTGGGCGTGTGGACCTCCGGCACGGCGCAGGACGCGGACAACTCCCTCGCGGAGCTCGCCGCCCTCGCCGAGACGGCGGGCGCCCTCGTGCTCGACGGCGTGATCCAGCGCCGCGACAAGCCCGACCCGGCCACCTTCATCGGTTCCGGCAAGGCCCGCGAGCTGCGCGACATCGTCACGGAGAGCGGCGCCGACACCGTCGTCTGCGACGGCGAGCTCAGCCCCGGCCAGCTCATCGCCCTCGAAGACGTCGTCAAGGTGAAGGTGGTCGACCGGACCGCGCTCATCCTCGACATCTTCGCCCAGCACGCCAAGTCCCGTGAGGGCAAGGCACAGGTCGCGCTCGCGCAGATGCAGTACATGCTGCCGCGGCTGCGCGGCTGGGGTGCCTCGCTCTCCCGGCAGATGGGTGGCGGCGGCGGTGGCGGCATGGCCACCCGAGGCCCCGGTGAGACCAAGATCGAGACCGACCGTCGTCGGATCCGCGAGAAGATGGCGAAGATGCGCCGGGAGATCGCGGAGATGAAGACCGGCCGCGACATCAAGCGGCAGGAACGGCGCCGCAACAAGGTGCCCTCCGTCGCCATCGCCGGCTACACCAACGCCGGCAAGTCCTCGCTCCTCAACCGCCTCACCGGCGCGGGCGTACTGGTGGAGAACGCGCTGTTCGCCACCCTCGACCCGACCGTGCGCCGGGCCGAGACCCCGTCCGGCCGGATCTACACCCTGGCCGACACGGTCGGCTTCGTCCGGCACCTGCCGCACCACCTCGTCGAGGCGTTCCGCTCCACGATGGAGGAGGTCGGCGAATCCGACCTCATCCTGCACATCGTGGACGGCTCGCACCCGGCGCCGGAGGAGCAGCTGGCGGCGGTCCGAGAGGTCATCCGCGAGGTCGGCGCCGTCAAGGTGCCCGAGATCGTGGTCATCAACAAGGCCGACGCGGCCGACCCGCTGGTGCTCCAGCGCCTGCTGCGGATCGAGCAGCGCTCCATCGCCGTCTCGGCGCGCACGGGTCAGGGCATCGAGGAACTCCTCGAGCTCATCGACGCGGAGCTGCCGCGGCCGGCGATCGAGGTCGAGGCCGTGGTCCCGTACACGCGGGGCTCGCTGGTCGCCCGCGCCCATGCCGAGGGCGAGGTGATCTCCGAGGAGCACACGGCGGAGGGCACGCTGCTCAAGGCGCGGGTGCACGCGGAACTGGCGGCGGAGTTCGCTCCGTACGTGCTCGCCAAGCACTGAAGCGGCGGCCTCCGGGCCGAGCAGTGCGTCGGGCCGGGACGGCCGGCGCCGTAGAAGAATGAAGGAGGGCCCCCGCGTCGCGCGGGGGCCCTCCTTCGTGCGGTCGTGCGGGTCATGCGGTCATGCGGTCGTGCGGTTCATGCGGCCGTGCGGTGCAGGTCATGCGGTCGTGCGCGTGCGTCCGGCCGCCGCTCCTGCTTCCGCTCCTACGCCTGCTTCCGCTCCTACTACTTGAACTTGCCGCTCACCGCGTCGAAGATGCCCTTCGCCTCCGGTCCCAGCCGAGGTCCGGCCAGCCAGCCAGCCTTGGCGGGGCCGATGGAGGTGTTCGACACCAGCGCCGGCTTGCCGTCGGAGCCCGCCGCCACCCAGCCGCCGCCCGAGGAACCGCCGGTCATCGTGCAGCCGATGCGGTACATCGAGGGGTCGGTCGTGTTCAGCGCCAGTCGGCCCGGCTTGCCGGTGCACTGGAAGGCCTTCTGGCCGTCGAACGGAGCGGCCGCCGGGTAGCCCGTGGCCGTCATGGTCGCGACCTTCGGCACGGCCGGTGCGTTGAACTCCACCGGGAGCGCCGTACCGACCGTCTCCTCCAGCGACTTGCCGCCACCCTTCTCCGGGGTCACGTGCAGCACCGCGAAGTCGTACGGGGCACCCGCGCCGCCGGTCGGACCGCCGGTCGCGATCCACTGGTCGGAGGTCTGGGCCCAGTCGCTCCACCACACGCCGTACGGAGCCACCTCCTCGCGGGGAGCGCCCTTGAGCGCCGCAGCGGGCTTGCCGGTGTTGTTGTACGACGGGACGAAGGCGATGTTGCGGTACCAGCCGCCGGCCTTGCCCGCGTGCACGCAGTGGCCGGCCGTCCAGACCATGTTGGACTTGCCGGGATGCGCGGGGTCCTTGACCACGGTCGCCGAGCAGACCATCGAGCCTTCGGGACCGTCGAAGAACACCTTGCCGGAGGCAGGGACGCTCTGGTGGTACGGCGGGTTGGCGCCCTTGGCCGTCACCGGGGCCGGGACCGGGTCGGTGACGCCCTGGTCCTTGCCCGCGTCCGGGTCGACGGTCGGCGGCTGCGGCGTCTTGTCGGCGTCACGCATCCGGTCCGGGTCCCACAGGTCCTCGATGATCGGGTTGATGTAGTCGCCCGCCTCGCGAAGCCAGTCCTCCTTCTTCCAGTTCTTCCACGCACCCCCCTTCCACTTCTCCAGGTCGATGCCGTGCTCCTTGAGCTTGTCCTTGAGCCCGTCCGGGATCTTGACCCCGTCGAGGCTGGTCGGAAGGCTCGCCGCCACGGTCGGCTTGGCGTCGGTCTCACCGTCGCCGGGTCCGCAGGCCGCGGCGGTCAGCGCGAGCGCGGCCGAGCACAGGATCGCGGTGACCGGTCGGATCGGTCGCATGTCGTGAATCCCCCTGGTGGTTCGGGATGGTGCCTGGGTTGCAGCACCCCACTATGCCGCTGCCGTGGGGGACGGCACAGCCCGGGGCGACGGTTCCGCGGAAGCGGGAGCCATCTCCCGGGCGGGTCCCGGATCGCGGGGCGTCGCCGGGGCGTACGCGGGAGGTGCGGCTGGGGCGTTTCCGGGGCGTACTTGGGGCGTGCTCGGGGATCTCCGGGATCTCCAGGGCGTTCGGGGTCCCCGCCCGGAAAGCCTCGCTCCCCGGGCGGGGCAAGGATCTTGGGCCCACCCGTGATCCGCCGCCGCCATCGTCGTTGGTACGTACGGGGGATGGGGAAGCGGCGTTGGTGTTCGAGGCGACGCACTTCGGACGAGCGCCGAAAAGGGCATCAGAAGAGAAGCGGAACCACACCGAGCGGCACTGACCGACACCGGACCGGCACCGGACCGGCACCGGACCGGACACGGGAACAGCACGGGAAGAACACCGGAAAACCACCGGAAGAGCACCGGAAAGACACCGGGAAGGGCAACCGTGCGGGAGGAGCGACCGTCGTGGCTTTGACGAGCGAGCAGGCCGCGGCCGAGGCGTACCTCCCGCCGCAGTCGAACCGGCTGCCGGGTGCCGCGGACCAGGGGGCATCGACGGCTCCGGGGGAAGGCATCCTGCGGAGGCAGGCCCAACGGGAGTCCGCCGTGCGGACGTACGCGCGCTCCCTGCCCATCGTCCCGGTGCGCGCACGGGGGTTGACCATCGAGGGCGCGGACGGGCGGCGCTACCTCGACTGCCTCTCCGGCGCCGGCACCCTCGCCCTCGGCCACAACCACCCGGTGGTGCTCGAAGCCATCCGCGGAGTCCTCGACTCGGGGGCCCCACTGCACGTCCTCGACCTCGCGACGCCGGTCAAGGACGCCTTCACCACCGAGTTGTTCACCAATCTGCCGGCGGAACTGGCCGCGGACGCCCGCATCCAGTTCTGCGGACCCGCCGGGACGGACGCGGTGGAGGCCGCGCTGAAACTCGTCCGCACCGCCACCGGCAGGTCCGGGCTGCTCGCCTTCACGGGGGCCTACCACGGCATGACCGCGGGCGCCCTGGACGTCTCGGGCGGGGCGCCGGACGTACGCGCGACCCGGCTGCCGTACCCGCAGGACTACCGCTGCCCCTTCGGGGTCGGCGGCCGCGCAGGGGCGGAACTCTCGGCCCGCTGGACGGAGAGCCTGCTGGACGACCCGAAGAGCGGGGTGGCGGCGCCCGCGGGGATGATCGTCGAACCGGTACAGGGCGAGGGCGGGGTCCACCCCTCCCCGGACGCCTGGCTGCGCAGGATGCGGGAGATCACGGCGGCCCGCGGGATCCCGCTGATCGCCGACGAGGTCCAGACGGGGGTGGGACGCACCGGCGCCTTCTGGGGCGTCGACCACGCCGGCGTCGTGCCCGACGTGATGGTGCTGTCCAAGGCCATCGGCGGCAGCCTGCCGCTCGCGGTGATCGTGTACCGGGCGGAGCTGGACCGGTGGGCCCCCGGAGCGCACGCCGGGACCTTCCGCGGCAACCAGCTGGCCATGGCGGCGGGGACCGCGACCCTGGCCTACGTCCGGGAGAACGGCCTCGCGGCCCGCGCGGAGTCCTTGGGCGCGCGCATGCTCGCCTCGCTGCGGGGCCTGATCCCGGCCCATCCGTGCGTGGGGGACGTACGGGGCCGGGGCCTGATGCTCGGCGTCGAACTGATCGACCCCGACACGGGGGAGGCCGCACCCGCCCTGGCGGTGGCCGTCCGCCAGGCGTGCCTGGACCGCGGCCTCATCGTCGAAGTGGGCGGCCGCCACTCCGGCGTCGTCCGCCTCCTCCCCCCGCTGACCCTGACCGACGAGCAGGCCGCCGCCGTCCTCGACCGCCTCGCAGACGCCATCCCCGCCGCCCTCCGCCGCTAAGGACCCCCGATGCCCACCCATCCCCTCCCGCCGCCGCCCCCGCCGACCGACCCGGGGGGCCAGTCGGTTTCGACCGTGCCCGCGGGGGCGATCCCGCCGATCAGCCAGGCGGGCCAGTCGGCTTCGGCCGTGCCCGCGCCACCCCCGCCGACCGACCCGTCGGGTCGGTCGGTTTCGACCGTGCCTTTGGGGGCGCCCGCGCCGATCAGCCGGGCGGGCCAGTCGGTTTCGATCGTGCCCGCGGGGGCGATCCCGCCGATCAGCCAGGCGGGCCAGTCGGCTTCGGCCGTGCCCGTGGGGGTGCTCGCGACGAGTAGCCCGTCGGGCCGGTCGGTCTCGACCCGGCCCACGGTGGCGCCACCACCCACAGACCCGACGGGCCAGCCGACTTCGGACCTGCCCACGGAGGCGCCCGCGCCGCCCGCTCCCGTCTGGCAGACCGATCCCGCTCGGCCGGCCGGGTCGGTCCCGCCCTGCGTCTCCGTGCAGCAGCCGGTTCCCGCTCGGTTGGCCGGGTCGGTCCCGTTGGTAGCTTCTGCTCGGGCGGCTGCCCCGGCTCGGCCGACATCAGCGGCTTCGCCAACGGCCTCTGCTCCTCCAGCCGGTTCCGGTCTGCCGGGTGGGGCGACCCCCGTCGCGCCGGCCGCGCCCGCCGCGACGGTTCCTGCTGGCCCCGCGCAATTGGCCGTCCCTGCTCCACCGACTCTCCCCGCTGGCCCGCTGGCTTCCGTTCTTCCGGGCGGCTCGGCTCGGATGGCCGCCTCCGCTCCGCCGACCGCGCCCGCTATTGCCGTGCCCGCTGGTCCTGCCGGAGCTACAGAGGCTGTTCCCCCGGCCGCGGCTTCCACCCCGGCGGCGGCTCCGACCCCGGTTCCGACCGTTGCTCCGGCCCCGGCCCCGAGCTTTCCCCCGGCTCCGGCTCCGACCCCCGCCCCGGCCGTTCCCCCGGTCGCGGCCCCGACCGTTCCGCTGACCCCGGCTCCGGCACCTACCCCCGCTACTTCCGTAGGCCCCCCGGCTTTCTGGTCGTTTCACGCCGGTGCGGCAGCGTCATCGAAGGCGCCCCTCACGCCACGCTCCCCGACTTCGGCGGCACCGCTCGATGCCCTCCCTCCGGTCGGCGCCGGGCACGCTGAGCAAGTTGCACCCGCGTCGCCCCGGTCGGCCGCTGCTGGAGTGTCACCGTCGGCGCCGTCCGCTCCAGGCATCGGGACCACGGCGACGCGCCTCGATGTCCTTCCTCCGGCCGTCCCCGCCGGGGCCGATGGCTCCGGCACGCCCGCGGGGACGCCCTTACCCACGCCCAAGTGGGTGGCACCCTTGCCGTCGGCCGCGATTCCTCCCTCCCGGTCTGGGGCCGTGCCGCCGGACGTCCTCGCCCGGGTAGCCGTCGCAGGGCCCGACGAACTCGCCGCTCCAGACGAGCCCTTGGCGGTCCGGAGTGCCTCCGCCGGGATCCTGCCGGCATCAGCGCCGCAGCCGGCCCCCGCTCTCGATGGCCGGTCCCGCAGCGGGAGCGAACCCGCGTTGTCTCGCTTCTTCCCGGTCCAGGGGCTTTGCCCGTCGCCGTCCCCAGCGCTCGCACAGAGCCCAACGTCGCCCGTTTGGAGCGCGCCCGTGCTGCCTCGTACCGCCCCGGCCGAGTCCTCGCCACCGCCGTCTCCCTTCTCCCCGGCCGCAGGTGGCGAGCCGGCCCTGTTCTTGGCCGCCCCCGTGGAGGCCCCGGGCGGCGCCGTCGGCTCGGAGTCGATCGAGAGCCCGGGCGGGATTCCGTCGGTGTCGGCGGTGGAGCCGTTCGGTTCGGGTCCCGGGGAGGCGGGGTCGATCGTGGAGCCCGCCCCGGGCACTTCGCTTCCGCCGGCGCTGGCGCGGGAGGTGACGGCGGCCTCCTCAGACGACCTCCGCCCCGTGGCCCCCGGCTTCGCGGAACCGGCTGCTCACGTGGCGAAGGGGAGTTCGACCGGGCCGTCTTCGGCGTGGCCGGGCGAGACGCTGCAAGCGCGGCCCACGCAGACGGGCGGCTTCCCGCCGGTCCCCGGCGCCACACCTTCGGCCGTGGCCGCCGAGGGAATCACAGACGCGGTATCCCCCAGGGCGGAGCCGACGTGGCCCGGCATTGCCGAAGCCGCCGGGCGGCAGCGTCGAGGGCAGGCCGAGGTGCCCCCGGAGGCCCGGGCCGGTGCGGCCGGGACACCGGCGAGCGGGGCCACCGGCTCGGCGGAGGCATGGCCGGGCATGCCGGGGCCGGGCACGCCTGTGGCGGGTCTGCCGTGGGCCGCGGCCGAGGTGCAGGTAGGCGGGGACGCCGCCGTTACCGTCCCGCGGCAGAAGGACGGCACCGCCAGACCCCGGACGGGAGCGGCCGACCCGCTGGACCACCCCGACCCCGGGGTCGCCGCCGAGGCAGCCGGGGTGGAGAACCTGCTGCGTTGCTGGGTCCGCGAGACCGGACTCGGCCGGCCCGCCGGATCCGTGCTGCGCATTCCCCTCCCCGCATCCGGTGCCGCGCTGCTCGTCGCGGTCCGCTACTGGTCCACCGCCGGCTGGCACCGCTTCGGCCCGGCCCTACTCGAGGGCGCCCCCGTCGGGGCCCCCGCCGTGGACGCCGTCACCCTCGCCGCGCTCATCTCCCGCGAAGGCAGCGCCGGCCCGGGCAGCGTCAGCTCGGGCCAAGTCGGCCAAGGCAACCCCGCCCCCGGCGGCGCCGACCTCGTGGGCCGGGTCGCCGACTCGGTGCGCCGCACCGCTGACTTCATCTCCGACCGCCGCCAACGCAGGGCCGCGCCCGCCTCCGTCGCCGCGGACCTGTTCCTCACCGCCGAACAATCCCTCCTCCTCGGCCACCCGCTGCACCCCACCCCGAAGAGCCGCGAAGGCCTCTCCGAAGCCGAAGTGCGCCGTTACTCGCCCGAACTGCACGGCTCCTTCCCCCTGCACTGGCTGGCGGTCGCACCCGCCGCTCTCGCCACCGACTCCGCCTGGACCGAACGCGGCCGCCCGGTCTCCGCGGCCCGACTGCTGGCCCGCATGGCCCCCGGACTCCCGCTGCCCGACGGCGCCACCCCCCTTCCACTTCATCCATGGCAGGCCCGCGAGCTGCTCCAGCGCCCCGCGGTCACCGCCCTCCGCGACGCGGGACTCCTGCACGACCTGGGCCCGTACGGCGAGCCCTGGTACCCGACCTCCTCCGTCCGCACCGTCCACCAGCCCGGTGCCCCCGCGATGCTCAAGCTCTCCCTGGGCCTGCGCATCACCAACTCCCGCCGGGAGAACCTCCGCAAGGAACTCCACCGCGGCGTCGAAGTGCACCGGCTGCTGCGCACCGGCCTCGCCGAGCAGTGGCAGGCGGCCCACCCCGGGTTCGACATCGTCCGCGACCCCGCCTGGGTGGCCGTGGACGCCGCGGACGGCGCTCCCGTCCCCGGTTTGGACGTCCTCCTGCGACACAACCCCTTCCGCTCGGGCGACGACGCCCTCTGCGTCGCCGCACTCACCGCGCCCCGTCCGTGGCCCGGGCGGACCACGATGAGCTCCCGGTTGGCGCAAACCGTCTCGCGGCTCGCGGCCACCACCGGGCGGACGGCCTCCGCCGTCTCCGCCGAGTGGTTCCTGCGCTACCTCGACCGCGTGGTCCGGCCCGTCCTCGCCTTCGACGCGCTCGCCGGCATCGCCCTCGAAGCGCACCAGCAGAACACCTTGGTCCTCCTCGATCCGGCCGGCTGGCCGGTCGGCGGCCGCTACCGCGACAACCAGGGCTACTACTTCCGTGCCTCCCGGCGCACGGAACTGGAGCGCCGGCTTCCCGGTATCGGCTCCGCCAGCGACACATTCGTCTCCGACGCCGTCACCGACGAACGCTTCGCCTACTACCTCGGCATCAACAACGTGCTCGGCCTCATCGGCGCCTTCGGATCCCAACGGCTCGCCGACGAACGGGTCCTGCTCGCCGCCTTCCGCCGTTTCCTCGGCAAGAGCGCGGACCTCGGCCCGCTCCCCGCGCTGCTGCTCGACTCGCCCACCATGCGCTGCAAGGCGAACCTGCTCACCCGCCTGGGCGGCCTCGACGAGCTCGTCGGCCCCGTCGACACCCAGTCCGTCTACGTCACCATCGCCAACCCCCTTCGCGAGTGACGCGCCAGAACCGACACGGAGAAGAGCCCTGATGCCCTCCACCGATTTCCACACCCGTGCGACCCGCACCGTCGAACCGCGTCTGACCGCAGAGTCGCTGCCCCTGCTCGCCGAAGCGGACCTGCTCGACTCCCCGGCAGGCTGGAGCGGCATCACCACTCACGCCGGAATCTTCCGTCTCGAACCCGTACGGCTCGACCGCGACCTCGGACTGCTCACCGGCTGGATGAACGACCCGGACGTGGCCGCCTACTGGGAACTCGCCGGCCCCGCCGCCGTAACCGCCGCCCACGTGCGGGCACAACTGGACGGGGACAGCAGCAGCATCCCTTGCCTCGGCCTCCTCGACGGCACACCGATGAGCTACTGGGAGATCTACCGGGCCGACCTCGACCCGGTCTCCGCGTACTACCCGGCGCGCCCCCACGACACGGGTATCCATCTGCTCATCGGAGACGGCACGAACCGCGGCCGGGGTCTGGGTACCGTCCTCCTGCGCGCCGTCGCCGACCTGGTGCTCGACCACCGCCCTCGCTGCGTACGCGTCATCGCCGAACCGGACATCCGCAACACCCCCTCCGTATCAGCCTTCTTGAGCTCCGGCTTCCGCTGCTCCGCGGAGATCGAACTGCCCAGCAAGCGTGCGGCTCTGATGATCCGTGAGCGGGCGCTGCGCAACCTCCTCTGATCGCCTGCCCCCGCACATCACAGGTCCCTCAGACTCGCCCTCAGGCCCGCCCTCCCCGTCCCCCTTGCCCCGTCCGCTGCACCTCTCACTTCGAAAACTCTGCGCGACGCAGCAAAGTTCCCGATACCCGAGGAGTCCCGTGCCGAATTTCTCCGCAGTCCCCGACTCCGCGGGTCCCCCATACTCGGATGCCGTGGCCGCGTCTCCCCAGCACCCGTTCATCCCACCCGAAGTGAACCGCCTGACCTGGGACTTCGTCGCCCGCCGCCTCCTCGTCAAGATGCTCGGCGAGTTCGCGTACGAGGAGATCATCAGGCCGGTCTCCGCGCCCGCGGCCTCCGGCGATGCCTGGACCCTGACCCTCGACGACGGCAGCAGCCTCGGCTTCCGGGCCCGCCGACGCGCCTACGGCAGCTGGCACGTCACACCGGACACGATCACCCTCACCCCGCCCCGCTCGCCGGGCGAGCCCCCCGCCCCGGGCAGCTCGGCCGCCCCCGGACACCCGACGGCCTTCGGTGACCCCTACGCCTTCCTCATCCGCGCCCGCACGCTCCTCGGCCTCGACGGCGGCACCCTCGGCCACCTGGTCCGCGAGCTCAGCGCCACCCTCGTCGCCGACGCCCGCATCGACCACACCGCGCTCACCGCGGACCTCCTCGCCGACCTCGACTACGCCGCCCTCGAAGGCCACCAGACCGGCCACCCCTGGCTCGTCCTCAACAAGGGCCGCATCGGACTCTCCTCCTCCGACGCCGCCGCCTGGGCACCCGAAGCCCGCACTCCCCAGCGCCTGCCCTGGCTCGCCGCCCACACCTCCCTCGCCGAGTACCGCGGCACCGCCGGCCTGGAGGACCCCGCGCGCCTCTACTCCGCCGAGCTTGACCCCGTCACCCGTGCCGTCTTCGACCGGACCCTGCGCGACCGCGGCCTCGATCCGCTCGGCTACCTCTACCTCCCCGTCCACCCCTGGCAGTGGGACGAGGTCCTCCTGCCCCTGTTCGCCCCGGCCCTCGCCGCCGGCACCCTGGTCCCACTCCCGGCCGACCCCGACCTGCGCCTCCCGCAGCAGTCGATCCGGACCTTCCTCAACCTCACCCGCCCCGACCGGCACAGCGTCAAACTGCCGCTCTCCGTCCTCAACACCATGGTCTGGCGCGGCCTGCCGTCCGACCTGACCCTCGCCGCGCCCGCCGTCACCGCCTGGATCCACTCGCTCCGCGACGCGGACCCCTTCCTGCGCGACGAATGCCGGGTGATCCTGCTCGGCGAAGTCGCCTCCGTGACCGTGCGCCATCCCGTCTACGAGGAGCTCCCCGAGGTCCCGTACCAGTACAAGGAGCTGCTCGGCGCGATCTGGCGCGAGCCGCTGACCGGCCACCTCGCGCCCGGCGAGCGCGCCCGCACCCTCGCCTCGCTCCTGCACACCGACCCGCGCGGCCGCTCCTTCACCGCCGAGCTCGTTGCCCGCTCCGGCCTGGCCCCCGCCGCATGGCTGCGGCACCTCTTCACCGCCCTGCTGCCCCCGCTGCTCCACTTCCTCTACCGCTACGGCACCGTCTTCTCGCCGCACGGCGAGAACACCATCGTGATCTTCGACGAGCACGACGTGCCGGTCCGGCTGGCGGTCAAGGACTTCGTGGACGACATCAACATCAGCGACGAACACCTGCCGGAGCTGCGCACCATGCCCGACGAGGTCCGCGCTGTCCTGCTCAGCCAGCCCGCGGACTTCCTGCCCCAGTTCGTCCACTCCGGACTCTTCGTCGGAGTCTTCCGCTACCTCTCCGCGCTCTGCGAGGACCGGCTCGGCGTGCCGGAAGAGGAGTTCTGGTCCCTCGTCCGGGCGGAGATCCTGCGCCACCAGGCCCGCTTCCCGGAGCTGAAAGAGCGCTACGAGCTCTTCGACCTCCTCGGCGAACGCATCGTCCGGCCCTGCCTCAACCGGAACCGCCTCTACGAGGACGGCTACCGCGACCGCCCGGACCGCCCGCACGCCGTGCGGTACGGCACCGTTGCGAACCCCTTGGGCCGGCCGTGATTCCCCGCTGGTGCGGCCGCTGTCGGTGGCGCCCCGTAGGGTTGGCACTGCTATGACGAAGCCCTCCCTCCCCGACCTGCTGCACGCCGCCGTCTCCGCCGTCGGCGGCACGGAGCGCCCCGGCCAGGTGGCCATGGCCGAAGCCGTCGCCGAAGCGATCGACGACAACTCCCACCGCCTCATCCAGGCCGGTACCGGCACCGGTAAGTCCTTGGGCTACCTGGTGCCGGCCCTCGCGCATGGTGAGCGCGTGGTCGTGGCCACGGCGACGCTCGCCCTCCAGCGCCAGCTCGTCGAGCGCGACCTGCCCCGGACGGTGGAGGCGCTGCATCCGCAGCTCCGCCGCCGCCCGCAGTTCGCCATGCTCAAGGGCCGCTCCAACTACCTGTGCCTGCACCGCCTGCACGAGGGCGCCCCGCAGGACGAGGAGGAGGGCCTCTTCGACCAGTTCGAGGCGGCCACGCCGACGAGCAAGCTCGGCAAGGACCTGCTGCGTCTGCGCGACTGGGCGGACGAGACGGAGACGGGCGACCGCGACGACCTGACCCCGGGCGTCTCGGACAAGGCCTGGGCGCAGATCTCGGTGTCTTCCCGCGAGTGTCTGGGCGCGACGAAGTGCGCGTACGGCGCCGAGTGCTTCGCGGAGGCGGCGCGCGAGCGGGCCAAGCTCGCGGACGTGGTCGTCACCAACCACGCGCTCCTCGCCATCGACGCCATCGAGGGCGCCCCGGTGCTCCCGCAGCACGAGGTGCTGATCGTGGACGAGGCCCACGAGCTGGTTTCCCGGGTGACCGGGGTCGCCACCGGCGAGCTCACCCCCGGCCAGGTCGACCGCGCCGTCAAGCGGTCGTCGAAGCTGGTCGACGAGAAGACCGCGGACTCCCTCCAGACCGCCTCCGAGACCTTCGAGCGCGTCATGGAGCTCGCGCTCCCCGGCCGCCTGGAGGAGATCCCCGAGGACCTCGGCTACGCACTGATGGCTCTGCGCGACGCCTCGCGCAACGTGATCTCGGCGATCGGCAACACCCGGGACAAGTCAGTCCACGACGAGGACGCCGTGCGCAAGCAGGCCCTCGCCGCGGTGGAGAGCGTGCACGGGGTGGCCGAGCGGATCATGGCCGGCTCCGAGTACGACGTCGTCTGGTACGAGCGCCACGACCGCTTCGGCGCCACTCTCCGCGTCGCCCCGCTGTCGGTTTCCGGCCTGCTGCGCGAGAAGCTGTTCGAGGACCGCTCGGTGGTCCTGACCTCCGCGACCCTCAAGCTCGGCGGCGACTTCAACGGTGTCGCGGCGTCGATGGGCCTGTCCCCGGAGGGCGTCGAAGGCGAAGACGTACCGCATTGGAAGGGCCTGGACGTCGGCTCGCCCTTCGACTACCCCAAGCAGGGCATCCTCTACGTCGCCAAGCACCTGGCGACCCCCGGCCGCGAGGGCACCCGCGGCGACATGATGGACGAGCTCGCCGAGCTGATCGAGGCGGCCGGCGGTCGCACCCTCGGACTGTTCTCCTCGATGCGCGGCGCCAAGGCCGCCGCCGAGGAGCTGCGCGGCCGGCTCGACAATCCGATCCTGCTCCAGGGCGAGGAGACGCTGGGCGAGCTGATCAAGGCCTTCGCCGCCGATCCGAAGACCTGCCTGTTCGGAACCCTCTCGCTGTGGCAGGGCGTGGACGTGCCCGGTCCCAGCTGCCAGCTGGTGGTCATGGACAGGATCCCGTTCCCCCGTCCCGACGACCCGCTGATGAGCGCCCGGCAGAAGTCGGTCGAGGAGCGCGGCGGCAACGGCTTCATGGCCGTCGCGGCGACGCACGCGGCGCTGCTGATGGCGCAGGGGGCGGGCCGCCTCGTACGGGCCACCGGGGACAAGGGTGTCGTCGCGATCCTGGACCCCAGGCTGGCCACGGCCCGGTACGGAAGCTTCCTGCGGGCCACGCTGCCGGACTTCTGGTACACCACGGACCGCAACCAGGCCCGCCGCTCCCTGGCGGCGATCGACGCGACCGCTCAGGCGGAGGGCAAGTAGGACGCCCACGAGAACGGGAACGGACGGACGGACGGCGCGCACGGACACAAACACGCGCACAGGCACAAACGCGCACAGGCACAAACGCGTACGGGCACAAAGCAGCCCTGGGACCGGCGCAGTAGGTCCCAGGGCTGGACGGGGGCGCGGGGAATTCAGACCCGGCGCAGTACCGCGACGACCTTGCCGAGGATGGTGGCCTCGTCGCCGGGGATCGGCTGGTAGGCCGCGTTGTGCGGGAGGAGCCAGACGTGGCCGTCCTCGCGCTTGAACCGCTTGACCGTGGCTTCGCCGTCGAGCATCGCGGCGACGATGTCGCCGTTCTCGGCGACGGGCTGGCGGCGGACCGTGACCCAGTCGCCGTCACAGATGGCGGCCTCGATCATCGAGTCGCCGACGACCTTGAGGCAGAACAGCTCACCGTCTCCCACCAGCTGGCGGGGGAGCGGGAACACGTCCTCCACCGACTCCTCGGCGAGGATCGGGCCACCGGCCGCGATCCGGCCGATCAGCGGGACGTACGAGGCCGCGGGCTTGCCCGTGGTGTCCGTGGGCTGCGAGCTGGGCTGGTCCGAGCCGCGCACCTCGTACGCCCGGGGGCGGTGCGGGTCGCGGCGCAGGAAGCCCTTGCGTTCGAGGGCCATCAGCTGGTGTGCGACCGACGACGTGCTCGACAGGCCGACGGCCTGGCCGATCTCCCGCATCGACGGGGGGTAGCCCCGCCGCTGCACGGAGTCGCGAATGACCTCGATGACCCTCCGCTGCCGGTCGGTGAGCCCGGAGCTGTCGGCCCGGATGCCTGGAGGTCGCCCTGGAAGCGAGCGTGCGGGGCGTACGGGCTCCGCCTCCGGGTTCAGGCTTGCGTCATTCATGGCATGCACCGGCTCGAGTCGGCTCTGGGAGCGGTTCTGGGCAGTGATGGTGGCACTGTCTGCGGTGGTGGTCACGTCGGCGGCCCCTCTCGGAATGTTCTCCCTAGCTGGACAACGGTAGTGGCTTTCGAAAGGTTGCGCCAAACACACGTTCGAGTGAAAAATCGGAGATCACCCAGCGTGTTCACTTTGCGGGGTGTATGGACGGTCGGCGGGCTGTTCGGACCGAACGCGGGTTCGGCTCCGGAGCCACTGGTTACGGTACCCTTCCGGGTCGGGTCGCCACCGGCCGGGGATGCGCTCAGTGTGGCACCGCGAAGCCCCGTATCCGGCCATCGGACGCAGCGACACGCGGAGCGGCGTAAATCCACCGCAACCCAAGATCTAGTGGTTGGATGAGCGCTGCCACCCAGAAGTTGTGGTCCTCGGGTCTGCCGGGGCCCCCGGCATCGCATATGCTTGTGGCTGCTTCACAAGCCCCCGACAGGGCCTCGACTCTGCCGGTCAGGGGCCCCGTGGGGTGATTCAGTCGTGCCAAAGAGGAGGGTGAGGGAACCATGCACTGCCCCTTCTGCAGGCACCCCGACAGCCGTGTCGTCGACAGTCGGACCACCGACGACGGCACGTCGATCCGCAGACGCCGCCAGTGCCCCGACTGCTCTCGTCGCTTCACGACGGTGGAGACGGCCTCGCTGATGGTGATCAAGCGCAGCGGGGTGACCGAACCCTTCAGCCGTACCAAGGTCATCTCTGGCGTGCGCAAGGCGTGTCAGGGGCGGCCGGTCACCGAGGACGCCCTCGCCAAACTCGGCCAGCGGGTCGAAGAGGCGCTGCGCGCCACCGGGAGTGCCGAGCTGACCACCCACGACGTGGGTCTGGCCATACTCGGCCCGTTGCAGGAGCTCGACCTGGTCGCGTACCTCCGGTTCGCGTCCGTTTACAAGGCGTTCGACACACTCGAAGACTTCGAGACCGCCATCGCGGAACTCCGCGTGCCGCGGTCTCACCCAGGTGAGTGCGAGCACGGTGGGACCGCTCCGGTCCCCGTGCCCGCCTCCGCCGCCGACTGACCGGACGGCCCGCACCGCGGTGCACGCATCGCGGAGCGGCCGGTGGGTCTGGCGAAGAGACGTAGATACAAGACACACAGCACCGTGCCGCGGAATAACGCTGGCACTTTAGGGCGTTTTGCCCGCATTGGGAGGCGGCATGACAGAGACGGCGAGCAGCTCGGCACGAGGTTCCCGCGCCAAGGGAACCAAGAATGCCAAGAGCGGCCTGCGTATCGAGCGCATCCACACCACCCCGGGCGTGCACCCGTACGACGAGGTGAACTGGGAGCGCCGCGACGTCGTCATGACCAACTGGCGCGACGGCTCGGTGAACTTCGAGCAGCGCGGCGTCGAGTTCCCCGACTTCTGGTCGGTGAACGCGGTCAACATCGTCACCAGCAAGTACTTCCGCGGCGCGGTCGGCACCCCGCAGCGCGAGACCGGTCTGAAGCAGCTCATCGACCGGATCGTGAAGACGTACACGAAGGCCGGCGAGGACTTCGACTACTTCACGTCGCCCGCCGACGCGGAGATCTTCGAGCACGAGCTGACGTACGCCCTCCTGCACCAGATCTTCAGCTTCAACTCGCCGGTGTGGTTCAACGTCGGCACGCCCCAGCCGCAGCAGGTCTCCGCCTGCTTCATCCTGGCCGTCGACGACTCCATGGAGTCGATCCTCGACTGGTACAAGGAAGAGGGCATGATCTTCAAGGGCGGCTCGGGCGCCGGCCTGAACCTCTCCCGCATCCGCTCCTCCAAGGAGCTCCTCTCCTCCGGCGGCAACGCCTCCGGCCCGGTCTCCTTCATGCGCGGCGCCGACGCGTCCGCCGGAACGATCAAGTCGGGCGGCGCCACCCGCCGCGCGGCCAAGATGGTTGTCCTGGACGTGGACCACCCGGACGTCGAGGACTTCATCGCGACCAAGGTGAAGGAAGAGGAGAAGATCCGCGCCCTGCGCGACGCGGGCTTCGACATGGACCTGGGCGGCGACGACATCACGTCCGTCCAGTACCAGAACGCCAACAACTCCGTCCGCGTGAACGACGAGTTCATGACGGCCGTCGAGAACGGCACCGACTTCGGCCTGCGGGCCCGCATGACCGGCGAGGTCATCGAGACGGTCGACGCCAAGGCGCTCTTCCGCAAGCTCGCCGAGGCCGCGTGGGCCTGTGCCGACCCGGGCATCCAGTACGACGGTGTGATCAACAACTGGCACACCTGCCCCGAGTCCGGCCGCATCACCGCGTCCAACCCCTGTAGCGAGTACATGCACCTGGACAACACGTCCTGCAACCTCGCCTCGCTGAACCTGATGAAGTTCCTGAACGACGACGGCAAGGGCAACCAGTCCTTCGACGCCGAGCGCTTCGCCAAGGTCGTCGAGCTCGTCATCACCGCGATGGACATCTCCATCTGCTTCGCCGACTTCCCGACGCAGAAGATCGGTGAGAACACCCGCGCCTTCCGCCAGCTGGGCATCGGCTACGCCAACCTCGGCGCCCTGCTGATGGCCACCGGCCACGCGTACGACTCGGACGGCGGCCGCACCCTCGCCGCCTCGATCACCTCGCTGATGACCGGCACCGCGTACAAGCGCTCCGCCGAGCTGGCCGCGATCGTCGGCCCGTACGACGGCTACGCCCGCAACGCCGAGTCCCACAAGCGCGTCATGAAGCAGCACGCCGACGCGAACGCCGTCGCGCCGCGCACCGAGGACCTGGACAACATCATCTGGGCCGCGGCCACCGAGGCGTGGCAGGACGTCATCCGCCTCGGCGAGACGAACGGCTTCCGCAACTCGCAGGCCTCCGTCCTCGCTCCGACCGGCACCATCGGTCTCGCGATGTCCTGCGACACCACCGGTGTCGAGCCGGACCTGGCTCTGGTCAAGTTCAAGAAGCTCGTCGGCGGCGGCTCGATGCAGATCGTCAACGGCACCGTCCCGCAGGCCCTGCGTCGCATGGGCTACCAGGAAGAGCAGATCGAGGCGATCGTCGCCCACATCGCCGAGCACGGCGTGGTCGTCGACGCCCCGGGGCTGAAGCCGGAGCACTACTCGGTCTTCGACTGCGCCATGGGCGAGCGCTCCATCTCCGCGATGGGCCACGTGCGGATGATGGCCGCGATCCAGCCCTGGATCTCCGGCGCGATCTCCAAGACGGTCAACATGCCGGAGACGGCGACCGTCGAGGAGATCGAGGAGATCTACTTCGAGGCGTGGAAGCTGGGCGTCAAGGCGCTCGCGATCTACCGCGACAACTGCAAGGTCGGCCAGCCCCTCTCCGCGAAGAAGAAGGAAGAGGAGAAGGCCGAGGTCACCGAGAAGACCGAGGAGACCATCCGCGCGGCGGTCGAGAAGATCATCGAGTACCGCCCGGTCCGCAAGCGCCTCCCGAAGGGCCGTCCGGGGATCACCACCTCCTTCACGGTCGGTGGCGCCGAGGGCTACATGACCGCGAACTCCTACCCGGACGACGGTCTCGGCGAGGTCTTCCTGAAGATGTCCAAGCAGGGTTCGACCCTCGCGGGCATGATGGACGCCTTCTCCATCGCCGTCTCGGTCGGTCTGCAGTACGGCGTCCCGCTGGAGACGTACGTCGCGAAGTTCACGAACATGCGCTTCGAGCCGGCCGGCATGACGGACGACCCGGACGTGCGGATGGCGCAGTCGATCGTCGACTACATCTTCCGTCGCGTGGCGCTCGACTTCCTGCCCTTCGAGACCCGCTCGGCCCTCGGCATCCACTCCGCCGAGGAGCGTCAGCGCCACCTGGACACCGGCTCCTACGAGCCGCTCGAGGGCGAGCTCGACACGGAGTCCCTGACCCCGTCGGCCCCGCTCGTGGCGGTCCCGCCGGTGGCCCCGGCCCCGAAGCCGGTCTCGATCGCCCCGATCCCGGCCCCCAAGACGGCGCACTCCAACGCCGAACTGGTCGAGATGCAGCTCGGCGTCTCCGCCGACGCCCCGCTCTGCTTCTCCTGCGGTACGAAGATGCAGCGCGCCGGCTCCTGCTACATCTGCGAGGGCTGCGGCTCCACCAGCGGTTGCAGCTGACCCCGGGCGCGAGCGCGCCGGATGCGACATCCGGCGTAGCCCGCACGGGTAGTTGACCGGAAGGTCACGAAGGGGACCGGCCCGAGGCCGGTCCCCTTCGGCGTGTCGGGACCGCCGGTAGAGCGAGCCCGGGTCCCGGTGGAGGTGTTCAGTGCGGGAAGGTCCGCGCCGGTCGGGTGATCACTTCGTCGCGGAACTCCGCGATCGCGGAGCTCACCTGTCGCATGAGGTGGGTGTCCTGGATCCGGTCCAGGTAGAGGCAGCGTGCGGCCACGCCGGTCAGTTCGAAGGCGAAGCACAGGGCCATCAGCGGGTTCACGAAGAGCTCGCTGTCCCGGGTGCGGCTGGTGAAGCGGACATCGCCGAAGGAGCCGCGGACGGCCGCCGCGACCGAGCCGTTCACGATGCTCGGACGGTCCGGCGTGTGGTTCTGTGCGTGGGCCACGGCGTCGAGGTACAGCACGCCCTCCCGGGTGGCACGGGGTATCGAGAACGCGCCGAGGTACGTCCCGTCCCGGTCCAGCGCCGCGATGTTCTCCAGCACGAGCGCGTGGCTGACCCCGTGGTAGGCGTCCACCCCGAAGCCGACTGAGACGACGAGGCGTTCGGGTACGTCGTCCAGCGCGGCCAGAGCCGCCACGCTGGTCAGGTCCTCCTCGGGCGTCCCGAGGCCGGCTTCGTCACCCCGCATCAGGATGTCGGTGCCGCCGTCGACCAGGACCACCGCGTCGATGCGGTGCAGGTCGATCAGCGCCCGGTAGGCGGCGCGCAGCGGCCGCACGCCGACCTGCGGGAAGGCGTACACCGTGGACGGATAGCCGTGCAGCTTCAGCCACTGGGCCAAGGTCCGCTCCGGGAAGTACCTCTGGTGCGGCGCGGAGTCCGGTGTGACGACGGCGAGGTCGGGGGCCGCCCAGTCCTCGGCCGGAAGGCCGGCCACGGCACTGAAGGAGAGGTTCGCCAAGTAGACCTCCTTGCCCTGGTGCAGCAGGGAGAGTGCGATGGGGAGGCCGGAGTAGACGTCGAAGCCGCCACCGGCGCCGGCGACGAGGATCCGCTCGGCCGATGCCAGGCGGTTGAAGAGCGGGTTGATGTGCAGGGCGGTCATGGTGATCATTGTGGCGGGGCGGCACGGCCGGGCGCCGCGGAATTCACGGTGCATCGAGCGGGGGAGCCCATGTGGAGCGGTGACGAACTGGACCTGGACGCCTATCTGGCGAGGATCGGGTGGCAGAGCGGGGAACCCCGCGCGGATCTGCGGACGTTGAAGGAAGTGCACCGGGCCCACACCGGTGCGATCACCTTCGAGAGTCTGGACGTGCTGCTCGGCCGTGGCGTCGGGCTGGACGTCAAGACGGTCGAGGACAAGCTCGTGCACGGCCGCCGCGGCGGCTACTGCTACGAGCAGAACACGCTGCTGGCCGCTGCCCTGGAGCGGATCGGCTTCGAGGTCTCCGGGCGCGGCGCCCGCAACCGCACCCGCGGGGACGCCCTCGTCCCGGTGACGCACGCCGTCCTCGTCGTCACCGTGGAAGGCGAGCCCTGGCTCTGCGATGCCGGGTTCGGCTGGCAGGGCCCGCGCGAGCCCGTGCCGCTGGCGCGCCCCGGCGCCGAGGTGCGGCAGGGGGAGTGGCTGTTCCGCGTCCGGGAGGAAGCGGGCGGGGTGCTCGCGCTCTGCGCGTCCCGCGAGGGGAGTTGGCGGGACCTGTACGCCTTCTCCCCGCAGCCCTACCACCCCGTCGACTACGTCGTGCTCAACCACTACAGCTCCTCGCACCCCCGCTCCGCCTTCGTCGGCCGGATCGTCGTCCAGTACCCGGGCGACCGCGTCCGGTCGGCGCTCGTGGGGCGGGAGCTCTCCCGGCTGCTGCCCGACGGGCGGGTGGAGCGGCGGGCGGTGGCGGCCGAGGAGCTGATCGCCGTGCTCGAGCGGGAGTTCGGGCTTCGGCTGCCCGAGCGGGACGCGGCCGAACTCCTGCGGATGTACCGCGCCGGGCACTGACCCCGGCCCTGCCGGGCCCGTACGATGGCGCAGTGCTGGTCAAGTGGATTCGCTGCACGGTGACGGACCGACGCGGGTTCGAGCGGGGGCAGCGCAAATGGGCGGGGCTGCCCGGCGAACCCGGATTCCGGGGGCAGGGCGGTGGCTGGAGCCGAGGCCGGCAGGGGGTGGCGCACGTCTTCGCGTTCTGGGAGAGCCGCTCCTTCTACGACTCGTTCATGGCCCGCTCGCACGACCGGCTGGCCGCCTCCCAGAGCGGCACCTACACCGACGCGCGCGTCACGCTCTTCGACCACCGCTTCGACGTGAAGACCGGCTTCGAGCCCCGCTTCACCGATGCCGACGTGGTCCGGGTCGCCCACACCCGCGTGCGGGAGGGCCGGGTGGACCACTTCGCGCTCATGCAGGAGAAGGTGTGGAATCCGGCCATGGCGGGCTCGCCCGGCATGGTCCGCGGCCTCTTCGGCGAGGCGCCCGGCCGCGAGTTCCTGGTGCTGTCGATGTGGCGGAAGGCGGCCGAGCACGGCAAGTACCGGCAGGAGCGGGTCGAGCGGCTCTCGCTGCGCGCCCAGATCCAGGCCGATGTGGAGGCCCTCACCGGCGACGTCGTCGACCTCGATCCCGCCTGGACGGTCTGACCGGCGTGCCCGCTCGGCATGCCCGCGAGTGGCCGAATAAGGTCATGGGATGGTACGACCACGGCGCATCGTCCTTGTCCGCCACGGGGAATCGGAAGGCAACGCCGACGACACGGTGTACGAGCGGGAGCCCGACCACGCCCTACGGCTGACCCGCAAGGGGCGCGAGCAGGCCGCGGACGCCGGCGTCCGGCTGCGGGAACTCTTCGGCGACGAGTACATCAGCGCGTACGTCTCCCCGTACCGCCGCACCCTGCAGACCTTCCGGGAGCTGCGCCTGGACCCCGCGCGCGTGCGGATGCGCGAGGAGCCGAGGCTGCGCGAGCAGGACTGGGGCAACTGGCAGGACCGGGACGACGTACGGCTGCAGAAGGCGTACCGGGACGCCTACGGACACTTCTTCTACCGCTTCGCCCAGGGGGAGTCGGGCGCCGACGTCTACGACCGCGTCGGATCCTTCCTGGAGAGCCTCTACCGCAGCTTCGAGGCCCCGGACCACCCGGAGAACGTGCTGCTCGTGACGCACGGGCTGACGATGAGACTGTTCTGCATGCGCTGGTTCCACTGGTCCGTGGCCGAGTTCGAGGCCCTCTCCAACCCCGGAAACGGCGAATACCGGGTCCTCTTGCTCGGCCCCGACGGCCGGTACCGGATGGACCGCCCGTTTGAGCGGTGGACCACACCCGAGCCTTACGACCTGGACGGCTAAAGTGACGCGCGATGACCTCTGACTCCTCTTCCGAAAGGCGCTACGCGCGCGCCATGGCCAGCCTCCGTGGGCTGGCCCTGGGTGATGCCCTGGGCTCCCAGTACTTCGTCCCCGTGAACTACCCCCTGCTCAAGCGGCGCGAGCTGCCGGCCGGCAGCGATCCGTGGCAGTGGACCGACGACACCGAGATGGCCTGCTCGGTGGTGGCCGTCCTCGCCGCCCACGACCGGGTGGACCAGGACGCCCTGGCCGCCTCCTTCGCCCAACACCACGACTTCGACCGCGGCTACGGGCCCGCCGTGAACCGGATGCTGCGCCTGATCCGCGAGGGCGCGGACTGGCGCACGCTCGCCGCCGAACTGTTCAACGGCCAGGGCTCGTGGGGCAACGGCGCGGCCATGCGGGTCGCCCCGCTGGGTGCCTGGTACGCCGACGATCCCGAGCAGGCCACCCACCAGGCGGAGATCTCCGCCTACACCACCCACCAGCACCGCGAGGCGGTGTGCGGCGCGATGGCCGTCGCCGCCGCGGCCGCGCTCGCGGCCGATCCGGCCGGACCGCCGAAGGCCGCCGACCTGCTGGACGGGGTCATCGCGCTGGTACCGCGCAGCGCGGTGGGCGCCGGCCTGCGGCGGGCACGGGACATGCTCGACTACGGCGACGCGACCACCGTCGCGGCGGTCCTGGGCTGCGGGCGCCGCACCAGCGCGCACGACACCGTGCCGTTCGCCCTGTGGTCGGCGGCGCGGAGCCTGGACGACTACGAGCGGGCCTTCTGGACCACGGCGCAGGTGGGCGGCGACGTCGACACGACCTGCGCGATCGTCGGCGGAGTGCTCGGCGCGCGGGGCGACGAAGTGCTGCCGCCGGCCTGGCTGGCGCGTACCGAGGCCCTGCCGGCCTGGCTGCCGGAGGCGGCGCTGTAGCGGCGGTCCTCGCCGCTCCGCACCGGTCCGTACCCCTCCGATTGTCACGGTCCTGCCACAGGGCTCTTTTGAGCCTGTTCAAAACTGCATGACACCGGCCTACTCTGTCGGCTTCGCCACCCCCAACGGATCACCGGGGGTGGCCGGCTGGGGAGGGGAACCCGATGTCAGAGAACACCGATGCGGTGGACGGCGCGGCGGCGAAGGCCGCGCCGGCTCCACCGGGGGCGGCGGCCGCTCCACCGGGGCCGGCGCCGACTCCACCCGGGCCGACGGCCGCTCCGCCCGGGCCCGCGCCGACGCCGCCCGCTCCGCCCGGCTGGGACCCCGCAGCCTGGCAGGCCCACCAGCTGCGCAAGCAGCGCTCCGCCTCCGGCGCCTGGTCGCTCGCCCCGCTCGGCTGGGCCGAGCG
>NZ_JAGGOW010000004.1 GCF_018614135.1 Streptomyces sp. ISL-66 | reverse complement strand
CACCGGTGGCGGTCGGCAAGGACGAGTTCCGCCGGGTCATGGTGAAGACCGGGAACCCGGTCCTGGCCACGGTGGACTTCGCCGAGCTGGCCGGCTGTGTGAAGCGGCCGCTGACCGGCCCGGTGCCGCTGTCGCCGCTGGCGATGGTGTGGCGCAAGGGCCTGCGCCACCCCGGGCTGGACGCGCTGCGCGCCGCCGCGGCGGAGCTCGCGGCCGCCCACGGCTGGCTGGCGGTGCCCGCGGACAGCTGGCTGCCCGCCGGCACCGCCCCGCGACCGTCGGCGCCCGCCCGCCGCTCCGCCGTCCGGCCCGGCGACCCGGGCGTCCTTCCGCCCGCGCTCACACCGGCCCCGGGAGGCGGGTGAGTGCAAGGTTTCCCGGCGGTCATCCGGCGGGGACCCAGGCCGAAACGAGCCGTTCCTACCGTCGTGACCACGGACGAGACGTGACGAGACGTGACGTGACAAGACGTGACGACGTGGCGTGACGCGACGCGATCGCAGCAGCTGTGGAGGCGTGTGATGACCAGTACGACCGCACCGCGCAAAGGGGGCCGCTGGATCGAGCGGTGGGAACCCGAGGACGAGACCTTCTGGAAGGAGACGGGCGAGAAGACCGCCCGGCGCAACCTGGTCTACTCCGTGCTCTCCGAGCACATCGGTTTCTCGATCTGGTCCCTGTGGTCGGTGATGGTGCTCTTCATGGGCCCGAAGTACGGGATCGACCCCGCGGGGAAGTTCTTCCTCATCGCGACCGCCACCTGTGTCGGCGCCCTCGTCCGGATCCCCTACACCTTCGCCGTGGCCCGTTTCGGCGGCCGCAACTGGACCGTCGTCAGCGCCCTGCTGCTGCTCGCGCCGACCGTCGCCGCGTGGCTGGTCATGGAGCCCGGGACCTCGTACGGCACCTTCCTGCTGGTGGCCGCGCTGACCGGCGTCGGCGGCGGCAACTTCGCCTCCTCGATGACGAACATCAACGCGTTCTTCCCGCTGCGCAAGAAGGGCTGGGCGCTCGGCCTCAACGCGGGCGGCGGCAACATCGGCGTCCCCGTCGTCCAGCTCGTCGCGCTGCTGGTCATCAGCACGGCCGGGGCCGGCCACCCGAGGCTGCTGCTCGGCGCCTACGTCCCGCTCATCGTGATCGCGGCCACCCTCGCCGCGCTGCGGATGGACAACCTGGCGCCCGTGCGCAACGACACCGGAGCCGTGCGGGAGGCCGTCCGCGACGCCCACACCTGGATCATGGCGTTCCTGTACATCGGCACCTTCGGCTCCTTCATCGGCTACAGCTTCGCCTTCGGGCTGGTGCTGCAGACGCAGTTCGGCCGCACCCCGCTCCAGGCGGCCTCGCTCACCTTCATCGGGCCGCTGCTCGGCTCGCTGATCCGGCCGGTCGGCGGGGCCCTCGCGGACCGGTTCGGCGGGGCGCGGATCACGCTGGGCACGTTCGTGGCGATGGCGGCGGCCACCACGGTGGTGATCCTGGCCTCCGTACGGGAATCCCTGCCGGTGTTCCTCGTCGGCTTCGTCGCGCTCTTCGTCCTCAGCGGACTGGGCAACGGCTCCACGTACAAGATGATCCCCGGCATCTTCCAGGCCAAGGCCCTGGCACGCGGCATGAGCGGCGTGGACGCGGCCGCCTACGGGCGGCGGCTGTCCGGGGCCTCCATGGGACTCATCGGCGCGGTCGGCGCCCTCGGCGGACTCGGCATCAACCTGGTCTTCCGGGAGGCCTTCCTCAGCTCCGGTTCGGGCACGGCCGCCTTCGTGACCTTCCTCGCCTTCTACGGGGCCTGCTGCACGGTCACCTGGGCGGTATACCTTCGCCGGCCCTCCCGCGCGATGATCAGTACGACGGGCACGGAGGCGAAGCCACAGCTCACCTCGGTGTAACGGCGGACCGACATCGGTTAACGGCACCGAAATACGCGTGAACCGAGCCTGATACGCCCCCAGGGCAGGCTCGGTTCACGCGAACGCGATCCCGGCCCCGGTTCCGGGCGGGCTCCGGACCCGACTCCGAGACCGGACCCGATCCCGGACCCCGACCACTGCGCGAGGCAGGTCACCATGCACGACGACACCCCCACCGGGCCGGTCGAGGACACGACTCCCGCGCCCGACCCGGAGCCGGCACCCGTCGCCGGGCCGCTCGCGGGCTTCACCATCGGGGTCACCGCCGCCCGGCGGGCCGACGACCTGATCGCCCTGCTGCGCCGCCGCGGGGCCACCGTGCTGCACGCGCCCGCCCTGCGGATCGTCCCCCTCGCCGACGACGCCGAACTGCTCGCCGCGACCAAGGAACTGATCGGCTGCGCGCCCGACGTCGTGGTGGCCACGACCGCCATCGGCTTCCGCGGCTGGATCGAGGCAGCGGACGGCTGGGGGCTCGGGGAGGAACTGCTCGGGCGGCTGCGCGAGACCGAACTGCTGGCGCGCGGGCCGAAGGTCAAGGGCGCCATCCGGGCCGCCGGGCTGGTGGAGACCTGGTCCCCGGCGTCGGAATCGCTCGCGGAGGTACTGGACCGGCTGCTGAGCGCCGGGGTGGCCGGCCGGCGCATCGCCCTCCAGCTGCACGGGGAGCCGCTGCCCGGCTTCATCGAGGCGCTGCGGGCGGGCGGGGCCGAGGTGGTCGGCGTCCCGGTGTACCGGTGGATGGCCCCCGAGGACCCCGGCCCGCTGGACCGGCTGCTCGACGCGGTGATCGCCGGCGGGGTCGACGCGGTGAGCTTCACCTCCGCGCCGGCGGCGGTGTCCCTGCTGGCGCGGGCCACGGAGCGGGGCGTACGGGAACCCCTGCGCGCGGCGCTGACCGGCGGGTCGGTGCTGTCGGCATGCGTGGGCCCGGTGACGGCCCTGCCGTTGCAGGCCGAGGGGATCGCCACGGTCCAGCCCGAGCGGTTCCGGCTCGGGCCCCTCGTACAGCTGCTGTGCCAGGAACTCCCGGCACGGGCGCGGGTGCTCCCGGTGGCGGGACACCGGCTGGAGCTGCGCGGCCACGCGGTCCTCGTCGACGCCGGGCTCCGCCCGGTCCCGCCGGCCGGCATGGCCCTGCTGCGGGCCCTGGCCCGCCGCCCGGGCTGGGTGGTGGCCCGCTCCGAGCTCCTGCGCGCCCTCCCGGGCGCGGGCCGCGACGAGCACGCGGTGGAGACGGCGATGGCCCGCCTGCGCGTCGCACTGGGCGTACCGAACCTGATCCAGACGGTCGTCAAGCGCGGCTACCGGCTCTCCTTGGACATGGCCGCGGAGACGAAGTACGGGGACGCCTGAGGCGGCCCGCCCGGAGCGGCGCGGGCGGTCGGCGCGGGACTCAGTGCGGCACCCGGTGCACGTGGTGCTCCCGCACCTCCGGGCGGAGGCCGGCCGCGGCGGCGAAGTCCTTGTCGTCGTGGAGGACGACCAGGCCGTGGTGGGCCGCCGTCGCGCGGACGAGCCAGTCGACGACGGACAGGATCTGGTGGCGGCCGCGCTGGGCCAGGCGGTGCGCGGTCTCGATCCACTGCCAGGGTCTTCCGCGGACCCATGGGTGGTTCTCCCCCGCGTCCGGCCGGTTCCGGGGCGTCCGTTAGCGTGCCCGGATGATCCTTGAGGGTGTGGAGATGCGGGAGATCCGGGTGGCGGACGCCGCCGGGCTCGCCGAGGTGTTGGAGCGGAACCGGGCGTACATGGCCCCCTACGAGCCCCGGCGGGGCGCGGGCTTCTACACCGAGGCCGGACAGCGGGCGCGGATCGAGGAGCTGCTCGAGGAGCGGGACGGCGGGCGGGTGCGCCCGTACGTGCTCCTCGACGGCGGGGAGCCCGTCGGGGCGATCAACCTCGGCACCATCGTGTTCGGGGCGCTGTGCAGCGGGGCCATCGGCTACTGGGTGGCGCAGGGGCACGCGGGCAGGGGGCTGGCCACCGCCGCGTTGCGGGAGGTCTGCCGGATCGCCCGCGACGAGGTCGGACTGCACCGGGTCGAGGCCGGGACCCGGGTCGACAACCTGGCCTCGCAGCGGGTGCTGGCGAAGGCCGGGTTCGAGCAGTACGGGCTCGCGCCCCGCTACCTGCACGTCGGCGGGGCCTGGCGCGACCACCGCCTCTTCCACCGGCTGCTGCACGACGACCCGCCCGCCCTCTGAGGGCGGCCTGTCGTCACCTTCCCGTCTCCCCCCTCGGGCGACGACGGGAATTCGACGACAGGCCCTAGCCCCCCGGCCCGGGGGCGGGCACTCTGGGGGCACGCGCCGAGAGCGAGGCGGTGACGGGCATGTGGTTCGACTCCGGGCGGATCTGTCTGGACCTGGTGGCCACCTTCGAGCCCCACAGGCCCACCGACGGGTCGGAGGGGATCCGGGACGGCGACGCGCTGCGGCTGTGGCTCGCCGGAGCCGGGCTGGTGCCCGACCGGACGCCGCTCGCGCGGGTCGGCGCCGACTGGGTGCAGGCCTTCCGGGCGCTGCGCGCCGACGTCGAGGACCTCGTACGGGCCGAGCTCGCCGGGGCCGCGCCGCCCGGGGCCGCGCTGGCCCGGGTCAACGCGGCGGCCGCCGGTCCACCCCCGGGACTGTGTGCCGTACAGGACCAAGAAGGTCACCTGGTACGGGAGTTGTGCGGCGGGGTCGAATGCGCGGGGCTGCTCGCCGCCGTGGCCCGGGACGCGGTGGAGCTGCTCACCGATCCCGGCGACCGCGCGCTGCTGCGGGCCTGCGAGGGCGACGGCTGCGCCCGCGTCTACCTCGACACCTCGCGCGGCCACCGGCGCCGTTGGTGCTCCAGCGAGCTGTGCGGGAACCGCGAGCGGGTGGCCCGCCACCGGCGGCGCGTGCTCGAAGCGCGGCCCGGCTAGCACGGCCCGAGGGCGGCCGCGGGGCGGGCCGCGGGGCCGGTCCGGGCGCGATCCGCGGGGGACCGGGCGGAGGTCCGCGAGTGATCTTCGTCTTGTTCCGTGAGCCTTCCCGGAACGGGGCGTGCGGACAGGGGCCCCTTCGCGTACGGTTGACGGTCGCCCATGCACGTCAGAAAGGGGCCTTGGTGGCCGCGCAGAATGCCGCTGTCGACAGCACGGCGGATTCCGTCCGCGATCGGGAGATCGCGGTCGAGCAGACGCATCTCGATCACGTGTACCGACGCCTTGAGGAGAAGATCGACGAGGCGGAGTTCCTGATGAACGACGCCGCCAAGCGTGGCCAGGTCGGCACGCCCGGAGCCCTCGCCGAGCGGGACGCACAGGTCTTCCGCGCCGGAATCCATCTCAACCGTCTCAACAACGAGTTCGAAGACTTCCTCTTCGGCCGCGTCGACCTGGTCCTCGGCAAGGACGGGGAGCGCGGTCCCGACGGCGCGTTCACCTCCGTCGACCCCGCCGACGACGCGATCCGGCCCGACCTCACGGCCGACATCGCCGAAACGCTCCACATCGGCCGCATCGGAGTCCTCGACTCCGACTACGCGCCGCTCGTCATCGACTGGCGGGCCCCCGCCGCCGCGCCCTTCTACCGTTCCACCCCCAAGGAGCCCGGACGCGTCGTACGCCGCCGCGTGATCCGCTCCAAGGGCCGCAAGGTGCTCGGCGTCGAGGACGACCTGATGCGTCCCGAGGTCACCGCCTTCCTCGACGGGCAAGAGCTCCCCGTCATCGGCGACGGCGCGCTGATGGCCGCCCTCGGGCGGGCCCGCACCCACTCGATGCGGGACATCGTCTCCTCCATCCAGGCCGAGCAGGACCTCGTCATCCGGGCGCCCGCCGCCTCGGTCGCCGAGGTCGCGGGCGGACCGGGCACCGGCAAGACCGCCGTCGCCCTGCACCGCGCCGCCTACCTGCTCTACCAGGACCGGCGCCGCTACTCCGGCGGCATCCTCATCGTCTCCCCGACCCCGCTGCTCGTCGCGTACACCGAGGGCGTCCTGCCCTCCCTCGGCGAAGAGGGCCAGGTCGCCATCCGGGCGCTCGGCTCCCTCGTCGACGGGGCCGAGGCGACCACCTACGACGATCCCTCCACGGCCCGGATCAAGGGCTCGTCCCGGATGCTGAAGGTGCTGCGCAAGGCCGTACGGGGCGCCCTGGAGCTCGGCGGTCCCGGCGGCACCCCCGCCCCGGACCGGCTGCGCGTGGTGGCCTTCGGGCGCCGCCAGGAACTGGAGGCCGGCGACCTCGACCGGATCCGGCAGAACGTCCTGTCCGGCACCGCGCCGGTCAACCTGCTGCGCCCGCGCGCCCGCAAGCTCCTGCTGGACGCGCTGTACTCCAAGTCCGGGGGCGCGGGGCGGCACAGCGACCCGGAGCTCGCCGCCGAGCTGCGCTCCGCCTTCGACGAGGACATCTCGACGGAGGACGCCTTCATCGAGTTCCTCAATGCCTGGTGGCCCGAGCTCACCCCGCGCGGGGTGCTGGCCTCCATGGCCGACGAGCGGCGGCTGGGGCGCTGGTCGCGCCGGGACCTGAACCCGCGCGAGACCCGCCAGCTGGCGCGTTCGCTGCGCCGGGTGGGTCCGGACGGCAAGGGCCCGCTGTCGGTGCACGACGTGGCGCTCCTGGACGAGCTCCACCAGCTGCTCGGTGCGCTCGCCAAGCCCAAGCGCAAGCGCGAGATGAACCCGCTGGACCAGCTGAGCGGGCTGGAGGAGCTGATGCCGATCCGCGAGGAGACCCAGTGGGAGCGGGCCGAGCGGCTCGCGGCGGAGCGCACGGAGTACGCGCACGTCATCGTCGACGAGGCGCAGGACCTGACGCCGATGCAGTGGCGGATGGTGGGCCGCCGGGGCCGGATGGGCACCTGGACGGTGGTCGGCGACCCGGCGCAGTCCTCGTGGACGGACCCGGAGGAGGCGGCGGCCGCACGGGACGAGGCGCTGGGCTCGCGGCTGCGGCGCCGGTTCACCCTGACGGTGAACTACCGCAACCCGGCCGAGGTCGCCGAAGTCGCGTCCCGCGTGCTGAAGCTGGCAGCGCCGGGCACGGAGCCGCCGACGGCGGTGCGCTCCACGGGACTTCGGCCGCGCTTCACGGCGGTGGCCGAGGACCTGCGCGAGACCGTCCGGGAGGAGACCCGGCGGCTGCTGGAGCAGGTCGACGGCACGGTGGGCGTGGTCGTGGCCATGGACCGCCGTGCGGAGGCCGCGGGCTGGCTGGCGGACCTCGGGGAGCGGGCGGTCGCACTGGGCAGCCTGGAGGCGAAGGGCCTGGAGTACGACGCCACGGTGGTCGTCTCCCCGGCGGAGATCGCGCAGGAGTCCCCGGCGGGCCTGCGGGTGCTCTACGTGGCCCTGACGCGCGCGACGCAGCAGCTCACGGTGGTCTCGACCGACCTGGACACCCCGGATGCGGAGGGCGTCGCGGCGCTGCTGCGGCCGTAGCGCCCGGCCGCGGCGCGCGGGGTCCGGCCGGGTCCCGCGGCCCGGCGGGCTCCGGCCGGGTCCAGCGGGCTCCGAGGGCTCCGGCGGAGTGGACACCGGGTCCGGGGCTGTTCACCGGCGGTCCCCGGACCGGCTCAAGGCCCCGTACGGCCGGATGGGGGGCGGCCAAGGGCGTGGTCGGCGGAAGCTTCTTCCGGGAGGGGGATCACTTCCGGCGAACCTTTGTTAGCCTGGTTGAGGCACCGACTCGATCCAAGCCCCCGGGCCCAACCTTAGTCGCCTAGAGCGACCACTTGCCGCGAGGCGAGCATGGCGGGTCGGTGTCGTAGACGTACACGGCAGGTCTGCCCCCACCGCGGAAGCGGCGGGGGCAGGCCTGTTTTGCGTGGCCTGAAAGGGTTCCACGACATCATCAAATCTCGTATGGTGGAAGTGTCTTTCCGAAATTTGTAGCTGGTTACCTTGTACCGGCTGGTAGGTGGGACGATCGGACAACAGGTCCTGCCGCACTCGCCGTGTTCTCGGCCCGCGCGGCGCGGACCCTGTGGACAGAAGAACCAGGGACAGAAGAGGAACACGGCCATGGCAACGGCGCCCAGCGTCTCGTACTCGATGACGGTCCGCCTGGAAGTGCCCGCGAGCGGAACCGCGGTCTCCCAGCTCACCACCGCCGTGGAGTCGTCCGGTGGCTCGGTCACCGGCCTCGACGTGACCGCATCCGGCCACGAGAAGCTCCGTATCGACGTCACCATCGCCGCGACCTCCACGGCGCACGCGGACGAGATCGTCGAGAAGCTGCGCGGGATCGAGGGCGTCAGCCTCGGCAAGGTCTCCGACCGCACCTTCCTGATGCACCTCGGCGGCAAGATCGAGATGGCGTCCAAGCACCCCATCCGCAACCGCGACGACCTCTCGATGATCTACACCCCGGGCGTGGCCCGCGTGTGCATGGCCATCGCCGAGAACCCCGAGGACGCGCGCCGCCTGACCATCAAGCGCAACTCCGTCGCAGTCGTGACCGACGGCTCCGCCGTGCTGGGTCTGGGCAACATCGGCCCGATGGCCGCGCTGCCCGTCATGGAGGGCAAGGCGGCCCTCTTCAAGCGCTTCGCCGGCATCGACGCCTGGCCGATCTGCCTCGACACGCAGGACCCCGACGAGATCGTCGCGGTCGTCAAGGCCATCGCCCCGGGCTTCGCCGGCATCAACCTGGAGGACATCTCCGCGCCGCGCTGCTTCGAGATCGAGGCGCGCCTGCGCGAGGCCCTCGACATCCCCGTCTTCCACGACGACCAGCACGGCACCGCCATCGTGGTCCTGGCCGCCCTCACCAACGCGCTGCGCGTGGTGGGCAAGGCAGTTGGCGACGTCAAGGTGGTCATGTCGGGCGCCGGCGCGGCCGGTACGGCGATCCTCAAGCTGCTCCTCGCGGCGGGCGTCAAGAACGCGGTCAGCGCCGACATCCACGGTGTCGTGCACGCCGGCCGCCCCGACCTCGTCGACGCGGCGGCCGACTCGCCGCTGCGCTGGATCGCCGACAACACCAACCCCGAGGGCTACACGGGCACCCTGAAGGAGGCCGTGGTCGGAGCCGACGTCTTCATCGGCGTCTCGGCCCCGAACGTCCTGAACGGCGACGACGTGGCCGCCATGGCGGAGGGCGCGATCGTGTTCGCGCTCGCGAACCCGGACCCCGAGGTGGACCCGGCCGTCGCCCGCCAGACCGCGGCAGTCGTGGCCACCGGGCGCTCCGACTTCCCGAACCAGATCAACAACGTGCTGGTCTTCCCGGGCGTCTTCCGCGGCCTGCTGGACGCCCAGTCGCGCACGGTGAACACCGACATGATGCTGGCCGCCGCGACCGCCCTGGCCGACGTGGTCGGCGAGGACGAGCTCAACGCGAACTACATCATCCCGTCGGTCTTCAACGACAAGGTCGCGGGCGCGGTCGCCGGAGCCGTCCGCAAGGCTGCCTCGGCCGCCGTGACGGCCTCCACACCGGCCTGATCCCCGGCGCGTCGCGGGGTGCGGGCCCGCCGGGCCGCCTCTAGGGTTGCGGGGATGCGCGTGGCCCGCGGTCCGCATCGTCCGGAGACCCTTCCGGTGCGGACGGAGCGTCACCGCGGCGTGACTGTGGCGCTTTTCGTGTGACCCCGGCGGGTGCCGGATTGGCTTTCCCGCCGCTGGTGGGGGCAGGATGCGTAACCGGGCGAGAGGGTCTGACGTCAGACCCGGGTCCGGGGACTGTCCTAGGGCCCTGGCAGCATCGGCTTCGATCTCACGCCTCTAAGGCACGTTGAACACGGGAGTACAACATGAACCGCAGTGAGCTGGTGGCCGCTCTGTCCGAGCGCGCCGAGGTGACCCGCAAGGACGCCGACGCCGTTCTGGCCGCGCTCGCCGAGACCGTCGGCGAGATCGTCGCCAAGGGCGACGAGAAGGTCACCATCCCCGGCTTCCTGACCTTCGAGCGCACCCACCGTGCCGCTCGCACCGCGCGCAACCCGCAGACCGGCGACCCCATCCAGATCCCGGCCGGCTACAGCGTGAAGGTCTCCGCGGGCTCCAAGCTCAAGGAAGCCGCCAAGGGCAAGTAGCACGCCTTTGTGCCGGGGGCCGCAGGGCTCCCGGGACGGCAGTAGTAGTACGTAGTACGCGAGAGGCGGCCACCCGGCACCGGGTGGCCGCCTCTCCGCGTTCCCGGCGGCCAGGTGGCCCCGGGGGCCAGAACGCCCCCACAGGCCCCGTACGGGGCCTGTGGGGGCGTTCTGGGACGGTCTGTGTCGATCTTCAGGGCGAGCCCCGGGGGATCGTCCGGGAGGGCCCTGGGCGTCCCCTAGACGAGGTCGCCGCCCGGCAGTTCGACCTTGGCGCCCAGTTCCACGAGCTTGTCCATGAAGTTCTCGTAGCCGCGGTTGATCAGGTCGATGCCGTGGACCCGTGAGGTGCCCTCGGCGGCCAGCGCCGCGATCAGGTACGAGAAACCGCCGCGCAGGTCGGGGATGACCAGGTCGGCGCCCTGGAGCTTGGTGGGCCCGGAGACGACCGCCGAGTGCAGGAAGTTGCGCTGGCCGAAGCGGCAGGCGCTGCCACCCAGGCACTCCCGGTAGAGCTGGATGTGCGCGCCCATCTGGTTGAGCGCCGAGGTGAAGCCGAGGCGGGACTCGTAGACCGTCTCGTGGACGATCGAGAGGCCGGTGGCCTGGGTCAGCGCCACCACCAGCGGCTGCTGCCAGTCGGTCTGGAAGCCGGGGTGGACGTCCGTCTCCAGCGCGATGGCGTTGAGCGGGCCGCCCGGGTGCCAGAAGCGGATGCCGTCGTCGTCGATCTCGAAGGCGCCGCCGACCCGGCGGAAGGTGTTCAGGAAGGTCATCATCGAACGCTGCTGCGCGCCGCGCACGTAGATGTTGCCGCCGGTGGCCAGCGCCGCGGACGCCCAGGAGGCGGCCTCCAGCCGGTCCGGGAGCGCCTTGTGGTTGTAGCCGCCCAGGCGGTCCACACCGGTGATCCGGATGGTCCGGTCCGTGTCGACGGAGATGATGGCGCCCATCTTCTGCAGTACGCAGATGAGGTCCTCGATCTCCGGCTCGACGGCGGCGTTGCTGAGCTCGGTGACGCCTTCGGCCAGGACGGCCGTCAGCAGCACCTGCTCGGTCGAGCCGACCGACGGGTAGGGCAGGCGGATCTTGCAGCCGCGCAGCCGCTGGGGGGCTTCCAGGTACTGGCCGCCCTCGCGCTTCTCGATGGTCGCGCCGAACTGCCGCAGCACGTCGAAGTGGAAGTCGATCGGCCGGCCGCCGATGTCGCAGCCGCCCAGCCCCGGGATGAACGCGTGGCCGAGGCGGTGCAGCAGCGGGCCGCAGAACAGGATCGGGATGCGCGACGAACCCGCGTGCGCGTCGATGTCGGCGACGTTCGCGCTCTCCACGTGCGTGGGGTCGAGCACCAGCTCGCCCGGTTCGTCACCCGGGCGCACGGTCACCCCGTGCAGCTGGAGCAGCCCGCGCACGACCCGGACGTCACGGATGTCGGGAACGTTGCGCAGTCGGCTGGGCCCGCTGCCGAGCAGGGCCGCCACCATGGCCTTGGGTACGAGGTTCTTCGCGCCGCGGACACGGATCTCGCCCTCGAGCGGGGTTCCGCCGTGGACAAGCAGTACATCGTCACTGATGCCGGTCATGAATCTCGCGTTCCGGAGAGGGATGGGCAGGGGACCAGTCAAAAGGGTAAGGGGCAGTACCCCCCTGTTCGTATGGCTGACGGGGCCCGGGGACTGTCATGAATTGGCCACAACACCCTGGGTGTCCGCCAGGTGGCGGAGCGTCTCCTTCCGCCGCCGGTGCGATCCGCCGGGCCGTGCGCCCCGCCCGGCGCCGCCGTGCGCCCTGAGCTGCGTACGGTCCGAATGCGCCGTCCGCTCCCCCTCGCGGGCGAATGTGCGGGATCATGTCGGCATGACCGAGGTGTCCTCCCTCACAGGGCGGCTGCTCGTGGCCACCCCCGCCCTCGCGGACCCGAATTTCGACCGCGCGGTGGTGCTGCTGCTCGACCACGACGAGCAGGGCTCGCTCGGCGTCGTCCTCAACCGCCCCACCCCGGTGGGTGTCGGCGACGTCCTGCTGCCCTGGGCTCCGCTGGCCGGCGACCCGGGGGTGGTGTTCCAGGGCGGCCCCGTGGCGCTGGACTCCGCGCTGGGGCTGGCGGTGATTCCGGGCGAGGAGGGGCCGATCGGCTGGCGCCGGGTGCACGGGGCGATCGGCCTGGTGGACCTGGAGGCCCCGCCCGAGCTGCTGGCCGCGGCTCTGGGGGGCCTGCGCATCTTCGCCGGGTACTCGGGCTGGGGACCCGGGCAGCTCGAGGAGGAACTGGTCGAGGGCGCCTGGTACGTGGTCGATTCCGAGCCGGGGGACGTGTCCTTCCCGGATCCGGAGCGGCTGTGGCGCGCGGTGCTGCGGCGACAGCGCAGCGACCTGGCCATGGTGGCCACCTATCCGGACGACCCGTCGCTGAACTGACCCCGCCCGCCGGGCCGTCCCGAGCCCCGCCGGGCGGCCCGGGTGGTGGGCCGACCCCGGCGCGCGGGGATCGGTACCCTGGCAGTTATGAGCACTCTTGAGCCCGATCGCGGGACTGGTACGGGAACCCTCGTAGAGCCGACACCCCAGGTGTCCCACGGTGACGGCGACCACGAGCGCTTCGCCCACTACGTCCAGAAGGACAAGATCATGGAGAGCGCGCTCGGGGGCACCCCCGTCGTCGCGCTCTGCGGCAAGGTCTGGGTGCCGGGCCGGGACCCGAAGAAGTACCCGGTCTGCCCCATGTGCAAGGAGATCTACGAGTCCATGGGCCCCGGTGGGGACAAGGACAAGGGCAAGGACGGCAAGTAGTCCGGCCCTGAAGTCGCGGGACGGAGGTCCCCGGTGCGCCCAAGTGCGCCCGGGGGCCTTTTGCGTGCCCGGGCGGAGGGCTAGGGTCGGCTGCGTTCGCGCCATGTGAAACGCGCGTTGCGCACAGTGCAACGGACCGACGGCGAAGGGCTGATCCCCGTGACCCTCCTGCACCTCCTTCCGCACCCCCGGACGGTGACGCCCGACGCCGGCGGCGGCCACCTGGAACTGGCCCCCGGAGCGACGATCGCCGCCGGCCCCGGCACCGAGGGGGTCGCGCGCTGGCTGCGGCGGGAGTTGGGGGCGGCCACCGGCTACGCCTTCGCCGACGCGGGCCGGGGTGAGGGCCAGGGTGAGGGCCAGGGTGAGGGGCAAGGTCAGGGCTCGGACCCGGAGCGGGGGCCGGGCGCCGCGGCCGGGGTGCAGCCGGCCGCCGTGCGGCTGTCGGTGGACGGGGGGCTCGCGCGGGAGGCGTACCGGCTGCGCGTGGCGGCCGACGGGGTGGAACTGCGCGGCGGATCCGCCGCCGGGGTGTTCTGGGGCGCGCAGACGCTGCGTCAGCTGCTCGGGGCCGACGCCTACCGGCGGGCGCCGCTGCCGGGGGCGGTGTGGCGGCTCCCGTACGGGGAGGTCGCGGACGCGCCGCGGTTCGGCTGGCGCGGCCTGATGCTCGACGTCGCCCGGCACTTCATGCCCAAGGACGGCGTGCTGCGCTACATCGACCTGCTCGCCGCCCACAAGCTGAACGTGCTGCACCTGCACCTGACGGACGACCAGGGCTGGCGGGTGGAGATCAAGCGGTACCCCCGGCTCACCGGGGTCGGCGCGTGGCGCGGGCGCAGCCGGTGGGGCCACCGGGCCTCGCCGCTGTGGAACGAGACCCCGCACGGCGGCTTCTACGCCCGGGACGACATCCGCGAGATCGTCGCGTACGCCGCCGAGCGGCACGTACGGGTGGTCCCGGAGATCGACCTGCCGGGGCACTCGCAGGCCGCGATCGCCGCGTACCCGCAGCTGGGGAACACGGACGTCGTGGACACGGCCGCCCTGGGGGTGTGGGACGACTGGGGCATCAACGAGAACGTGCTCGCGCCCACCGAGGCCGTCCTGCGGTTCTACGAGGGCGTCTTCGAGGAGCTGCTGGAGCTGTTCCCCGCCGAGGTCTCGCCCTTCGTGCACATCGGCGGCGACGAGTGTCCCAAGGCGCAGTGGAAGGCCTCCGCGGTGGCGCAGGAGCGGATCCGCGAGCTGGGGGTGGACGGGGAGGACGGGCTGCAGTCCTGGTTCGTCCGGCACTTCGACCGCTGGCTCGCGGAGCGCGGGCGCCGGCTCATCGGGTGGGACGAGATCCTGGAGGGCGGGCTGGCCCCGGGCGCGGCCGTCTCCTCCTGGCGCGGGTACGCGGGCGGGATCGCCGCCGCCGAGGCCGGCCACGACGTGGTGATGTGCCCCGAGCAGCAGGTGTACCTGGACCACCGTCAGGCGGGCGGCGCGGACGAGCCGGTGCCGATCGGATATGTGCGCACGCTGGAGGATGTGTACCGGTTCGAGCCGGTTCCGCCGAAGTTGTCCGAGCGGGCGGCGTCCCACGTGCTGGGCGCGCAGGCCAACGTGTGGACCGAGGCGATGGAGAACCAGAGCCGCGTCGACTACCAGGTGTTCCCGCGCCTCGCCGCCTTCGCCGAGGTGGTGTGGTCGACGCTGCCGGAACCCGCGGAGCGCGACTACGGGGACTTCGAGGCGCGGATGGCGGAGCACTACCGGCGCCTGGACGTGCTCGGGGTCGACTACCGGGCACCCGGCGGCCCGTTGCCCTGGCAGCGCCGGCCCGGTGTGCTCGGACGTCCGATCGAAGGAGCGCCCCCGAACGTGTGACGGGCCCCCTGCGGATGACGCGGGCGCGGGCGTTGGCGGGGCCGCGGAGGAGCGTCGCCGCGACGCGGCGACGGCCCTCGGGAGGCCCCCGGGCGGGGAGCGGGCGGGCGGCCGACCCTCGCGTCCGGTGCCGCGGAAGATGTGCCAGAGTTGCCACGTCCCGGCGGTGAGCACGTACCGTACGGCGGACAGGCGTGAGCGCCGGGACCGGGACATCGGGAAGGGGCAGCTGGGTTGACCACGCACGCACCGCACACACCGCAGGCACGGGATTCTCAGGGTCCCCGGGACGAGCCGCAGGCGGGGAACGCGGCGCGGCCCGCGACGCGCGCCGCGGGGCAGTCCGCGACGCAGTCCGTGACGCTGCCGACCTCGCTCGACGAGGCCGTGGCGGCGCTCGCCGCCATGCCCGCCGCCGTCCCCGTCGCGGGCGGCACCGACCTCATGGCGGCCGTCAACGCCGGACTGCTGCGCCCCGCCGCCCTCGTGGGCCTCGGCCGGATCAACGAGATCCGCGGCTGGCAGTACCAGGACGGCCACGCGCTGCTCGGCGCCGGCCTCACGCACGCCCGGATGGGACGGCCCGACTTCGCGGCCCTGATCCCGGCCCTGGCGGCCGCCGCGCGCGCCGCCGGGCCCCCGCAGATCCGCAACGCCGGCACGCTGGGCGGCAACATCGCCACCGGCGCTCCGACGGGAGACGCGCTGCCCGTGCTCGCGGCGCTGGAAGCCGTCCTCGTCATCGTCGGACCGGACGGATCGCGCCGCGAGATCCCCGTCTCCCACCTGTTGGCCGGGCGGGAGATGCTGCGCCCGGGGGAGCTGATCGGCTTCGTGCGGGTGCCGTTGCTGCACGCGCCGCAGGTGTTCCTGAAGGCCACGGGGCGTACGGGTCCGGGGCGCTCGATGGCGTCCGTGGGGCTCGTACTGGACCCCGCGCGCCGGGGTGTGCGCTGCGCGATCGGCGCGGTCGCCCCGATGCCGCTGCGGCCGCTGGAAGCCGAGCAGTGGGTGGCTTCGTTGATCGACTGGGACGGGGACCGCAGTCTGGCCCCCGAGGCGCTGGAGGCCTTCGGCGAGTACGTCGCGGCCGCGTGCGTGCCCGACCAGGGGGAGCCGGTGGCTCCCGCGGTACTGCATTTGCGGCGGACGGTGGCCGTGCTGGCACGGAGGGCCCTGGGGAGGGCGCTGAGCTCATGAGTGAGAACGAGAACACGGGTCCCGCGGGTCCCGCTTGGGGCTGGGAGCCGGTGCCGCACGGCGGCGAGTACGACTCCGACGCGACGGCTTTCGTGAAACTGCCGCAGGACATGCTGGACGCGCTCGGCACCGGCGAGCCGCTCGCGGCTCCGGGGCACGGGTACGTGCCGCCGCCGATGATCGTGCCGCTGGGCACCGCGAGCGCGGATCCGGCGGCCACGGGGACGTGGTCGATTCCGGTGCGGTGGCCGGAGGCCGGTTCGGCGACTCCGGCGGGCACCGGTGCGTCCGCCGGCGGCGCCGCCGTCGGCGGGTCCCAGGCCGCGGCGCGGGCGCCGATCCCGGCCTCGGTGCCGATGCCGGCTTCGGTGGCGGCCGCGTTCGCGGAGCCGTTCGCCGAGCCGTACGCGCAGCCGGTCACGGAGTCGTACGGGGAGTCGTTCGCCGAGCGGTACGCGGAGCCGGTCACGGAGTCGTACGGGGAACCGCTCGACGAGTCGTACGCGCGGTCGTACGCCGAGCCCGGCGCGGACGGGGACGGCGCCGCGCGCGAGTCGGGGGAGACCGCCGAGTGGCGCTTCCCCGAGGCCGCCGCGTCCGACGTGTGGGCATCCGGCGGCACGGGTGACACGGGCAGCTACGGGCAGCTCGCGGCCTCGGCCGACTGGAGCCAGGCCCCCGCGACGCTGCCGGGCGGGGCCGCGGCCCCGTGGGCGAGCCATCCGGACTTCGAGGGCGGGCGCGGCTACGCGGAGCGGCAGCCGGGACCGGGGCCGGACGAGGGCTTGAGCTCCGGGGTGCTCCCGGCTGCTCCCGCAACCGGAGCCGCCGGTGCGTCCTTCGGCGGCCCCGCCGGCGCGGCCCCGGGGCGCGGCCCCCGGGTGCTGGGCGGCCCGGGCGTCGGTACCCCGCTCCCGGTGGAGTACGCCGAGCCCGAAGGGGAACCGGCCCACCCCGCCCCGCAGGACATCGAGGCCGACCACGGCCCCGCCCCGGCCCCGATGACGGGGGAACGGCCGCATCCGGGAGCGACGGAGCCCGCGCAGGAGCCCGAGGCGACGCAGGCGGCGCCGGCCGGTGACGCGCGGACCTCCGGCGAAGCCGAGGACGCGCCCGTGCCGAGCGAGGACAACGCCGACAGTGCCGTGGCGGCGGCCCCGGCGGAACCGGGCGAAGGGACCCCGGCCGGGGAGGCGGCGTACGCGGGAGTTGGCACCGACGAGCCCGACGGGCAGGATGCCGCCGGCGACGACGCGGCCGCCGACGCCGGTGCCGCGGCGCACCACGAGCACCCGCCGGCCTCCTACGTGCTGCGCGTCAACGGCGCCGACCGGCCCGTCACCGGCGCGTGGATCGGCGAGTCGCTCCTCTACGTGCTGCGCGAGCGCCTCGGTCTCGCCGGCGCCAAGGACGGCTGCTCGCAGGGCGAATGCGGCGCTTGCGCCGTGCAGGTCGACGGCCGGCTCGTCGCGTCCTGCCTCGTCCCGGCCGCGACGGCCGCGGGCAGCGAGGTCCGGACGGTGGAAGGCCTGGCGACCGACGGGGAACTGTCGGACGTGCAGGAGGCGTTGTGCAGGTCGGGCGCGGTGCAGTGCGGCTTCTGCGTGCCCGGCATGGCCATGACCATCCACGACCTGCTGGAGGGCAACCACGCCCCCAGCGAGCTGGAGACGAGGCAGGCGCTCTGCGGCAACCTCTGCCGCTGCTCGGGCTACGCGGGCGTCATCGACGCGGTGCGCGAGGTCGCCGCCGAACGCGAGGCGGCGTCCGGAGCGGCCGCCGCGGCCTCGGCCGAGGCGCGCATCCCGCACCAGGCCCCGCCGGGCGAGGGCGGCGTGCACGGAGGCATGCACGGTGGTCAGGGCATGCACGGGGCTCAGGGCATGCACGGTGGTCAGGGCCTGCAGGGTGGAAACGGCGCGCAGGGCGGAAGCGGCGCGTACGGCAGCCAGGGCGACGGCCTGGACGATCACGGCAACCACGGCGACCAGGGCACCCACGGCAACCAGGGCGACTACGGCGACCACGGCAACCACCAGGGAGACACGGCGTGAGCGCCCACGACGCGGCGACGGCACCGGCGGGCAGCGCGGCGGGCGCCGCCCCCTCCTCGGCATTCTCCGACGGGCCGACGCAGGCCGACGGGCCGGAGCGGGAAGTCCCGCGCGGCATCGGCGCGTCCGTCCCGGCCGCCGACACCCGCTCCAAGACCGAGGGCACCTTCCCCTACGCCGCCGACCTGTGGGCCGAGGGCCTCCTGTGGGCCGCCGTGCTGCGCTCCCCGCACGCCCACGCCCGCATCCTCTCCATCGACACGTCCGCCGCCGTGGACATGCCCGGCGTGCGCGCCGTCGTCACCCACGCCGACATCCCCGGCGCCACCACGCACGGCCGCCGCGTCGCCGACCGGCCGGTGTTCGCGCACGACGTGGTGCGCCACCACGGCGAGCCCATCGCCGCCGTCGCCGCCGACCACCCCGACACCGCGCGCCTCGCGGCCGCCGCGATCACCGTCGAGTACGAGCTCCTCGACCCGGTCACCGACCCCGAGCAGGCCTTCGGCGCCCCCGCCCTGCACCCCGACGGGAACCTGATCCGGCACATCCCGCTGCGCTACGGCGACCCGGAGGCCACCGGCGAGATCGTCGTGGAAGGCCTCTACCGCATCGGCCGCCAGGACCCCGCTCCCATCGGCGCCGAGGCCGGGCTGGCCGTGCCCCGACCCGACGGGGGCGTGGAGATCTACACCGCCTCCACCGACCCGCACACCGACCGCGACCTCGCCGCCGCCTGCTTCGGGCTCGACCCGGACCGGGTGCGCGTGGTCGTCACCGGCGTTCCGGGAGCCACCGCCGACCGCGAGGACGCGGCGTTCCAGCTCCCGCTCGGCCTCCTGGCGCTCCGCACCGGCTGCCCCGTCAAACTCGTGGCCACCCGCGAGGAGTCCTTCCTCGGCCACACCCACCGCCACCCGACCCTGCTGCGCTACCGCCACCACGCGGACGCGGAAGGCCGCCTGGTCAAGGTCGAGGCCCAGATCCTGATGGACGCCGGCGCCTACGCCGACGACTCCTCGGAATCCCTCGCCGCGGCCGTGGCCTTCGCCTGCGGCCCGTACGTGGTCCCGCACGCCTTCGTCGAAGGCTGGGCGGTCCGTACGAACAACCCGCCGTCGGGCCACGTACGCGGCGAAGGCGCCATGCAGGTCTGCGCGGCCTACGAGGGCCAGATGGACAAGCTCGCCGCCGCCCTCGGCATCGACGGGGCCGAACTGCGCCTGCGCAACGTCCTGGCCACCGGCGACCTCCTGCCCACCGGCCAGACGGTGACCTGCCCGGCCCCGGTCGCGGAACTCCTGCGTTCCGTACGGGACTACCCGCTGCCCGCCCTCCCGAAGGACACCCCGGAGGAGGACTGGCTGCTCCCGGGCGGCCCGGAGGGCGCGGGCGAACCGGGCGCGGTGCGGCGCGGGGTCGGGTACGGCGTCGGCATGGTGCACATGCTCGGCGCGGAAGGCACGGACGAGGTGTCCACGGCCACGGTGAAGATCGTCGGCGGTTCCGCGACGGTCATCTGCGCGGCGGTCGACACCGGCCAGGGCTTCTCGACGCTCGCCCGCCAGATCGTCCAGGAGACCCTGGGCGTGGACGAGGTCGTCGTGGCCCCGGTCGACACCGACCAGCCGCCGGCGGGCCCGGCGGCGCACGGGCGCCACACGTGGGTGTCGGGCGGCGCGGTGGAACGGGCCGCGAAGATGGTCCGGACGCAGCTGCTCCAGCCGATGGCCCACAAGCTCGGCATGTCCACGGAGCTCCTGCAGATCGCGGATGGCCGGATCACGTCGTACGACGGGGCCTTCTCGACGACGGTCGCGGAGGCGATGGAGGGCAAGGAGCTCTGGGCGACGGCCCAGTGCCGGCCCCACCCGACGGAGCCGCTGGACGCGGACGGCCAGGGCGACGCCTTCGTCGGCCTCGCCTTCTGCGCGATCCGCGCGGTGGTGGACGTGGACATCGAGCTGGGCTCGGTACGGGTGGTGGAGCTCGCGGTCGCCCAGGACGTCGGCCGCATCCTCAACCCCCGCCAACTGGAAGCCCGTATCGAAGCGGGCGTCATCCAGGGCGTCGGCGCCTCCCTGACGGAGAACCTCCGCACGGCCTCCGGCCTGATCCGCCACCCCGACCTGACGGGCTACGCCCTGCCCACGTCGCTGGACGCCCCGACGGTCCGCATCGTCAAACTCGTCGAGGAGCGCGACGTGGTGGCCCCCTTCGGAGCGAAACCGGCCAGCGCGGTCCCGGTGGTCACCTCCCCGGCGGCAGTGGCCTCGGCGGTCCGCGCGGCCACCGGCCGGCCGGTCAACAGGCTCCCGATCCGGCCATCGGCGGCGGTCGCGGTGCCCAACTCGTGACCTTGTGACCCTGATTGCACCTGCAACCCGAAACTTGGGTCTGTCGGACTCTCTCGATAAGGTGATCGGGGACACCGGTGACGTACGCGTGCGAACGCGTACGAACGGGGTCCGAACGGGGACGGGGAGCGGGGAGGTCGTTATGGCAATTGACTATGGGCCGGGCGTGTTCGGTGTGGACTACGGCGTGGGCGTCGCCCTGCCGGGGGCCGTGGGCGCACTGGCCGTCGAGTACGAGTCGATGACCGCGTACAAGAAGCGGGTCGACGGCCTGCTCGCGAAGCTGAACGAATCCCCGGCGAGCGACAAGAAACTGGCGGACGGCACCCTCCCGACGGACTCGGTGGGCGAGGGCTTCGCCGAGGCCAAGCGGCTCTACACGGCTTACACGAACGTCCACACGCAGCTCTTGGCCCTCTCGAAGGGGCTCGCCGACCAGATCGAGGCGCTGGGGATCGCGATCCAGACGGCCGGCAAGGGGTTCGGGGACGTCGACGAGGACACGAAGCGGCGGATGCTGGCGATCAGCGAGCAGGCCAAGGAGAACTACGTTCCTGAGCGGGACCCGTTGGCTCCGCCGCCTCCGCACAATTCGGCTTCGCAGGGCGGCGCGTCGGCCGGTACTCACGGGGAGGGCTTCTGATGGCGAGGACGGACTTCGAAGGGCACACGCACCAGCAACTGCTGGCCATGCTCGCCTCTGCCAACGCGGACACCCTCAAGACGCGGGGTGCTCAACTCACCGACGCCGCTGCGGTCATCAAGGAGATCGGCGAGAGCCTCAAGGAACACCGGGTGACCGGGTGGGAGGGCGAGTCGTCCCAGGCGTTCCAGGAGTGGGTCAGCCAGACGGGCAACGCAACGCTCCGGCTGAGCGAATACAGCGCCGCGGGCGGCAAGCAGATGACGCAGGCCAGCCAGGTCGTGATCGAGGTCAAGGCCAACATGCCCTCGTACGACGCCGGGGCGGCCGCCAACCTGAAGGCGGCTCGGGAGTTCCACAACGACCCGGACTCGCAGCAGGTCGGCCAGGAGGCAACTTCGAAGCTGAACGGCGACCACCAGCAAGCGGTCCAGCAGATGACGAAGCTGGCGCAGGGGTACGAGGCGTCGGCTACCGGGATGGAATCGGCGGAGATTCCGACGTTTCCGAAGCTGCCCCCGACGTTCGTTCCACCGAAGCTCGACGACGGTGGACAGGCGGTGACGCGTCCTGGGGGCGACTCCACAGGCACTGGTGGTACACGCGGGACGTACGCCCCGGTGGCGGGGGCTCCCAGCGGTTCGTCGTATGCGCCCGACTCCACATCCGGACCGCAGCCAGGGCCGGTCGGTATTTCGACCGGGACCACAAGTCCGACACCGGGCCCCATCTCGGTGCTCCCCGACCGCAATGTAGGCACCGACCTCAACACTGTCGGCACACTCCCGGACAGGACTCTCCCACCGACCACGGGTGTGCCCGGAGGCGTAAATCCGTCTGGTCCGGGCGGTGCCGTTACTGGTGTCACACCGGGCGGGTTCATTCCGCCCATGACGGTCCCGCCCGTTGGCGGTATGTCGAGGCCCGGGAGCGGTATCGGCCCTGGCAGCCTCGCCCACGGCGTCCCCGGTATGAGTGGTCCAGGCGGGAAGGCCGGAGGGCTCGGCGGCATCGCCGGCCTGCCTCCGCGTGACAGCGGGATCGTAGGCGGACGGCCAGTGACGTCCGGCGGGCCGAGTGCAGGCATTCCGCGGGGCACAGTCATCGGTGGCGAGGGTGGTGCTCAGACGACCGGCCGCGGCATGGGTGGCATGGGCGCTGGAGCCGGGGGCGCGCACGGCGGTGTCGGCGGTTCCATGGCCGGGCGTCGTCTCGCCATGGAACCGGGTGGTGCGGTCGGCGGGCGCCAGGCGGGTGCCGGCGGTCGTTCGGTCGCTGGCGGTCAGCCGTTCACTCAGGGCGGGTCGGGGCTGGTCCGAAATGGATCGGGTGCTGGTTCGACGGCTCGTCCGATGGGTCACGGTGGCGCGGGTGCTCATGCTCCGGGCCTGCGGGGTGCAGGCCAGAGCGGTGAACGCCCGGACTATCTGGCCGAAGACGAAGAGACATGGCAGGGCGGCCGTAGCGTCGTTCCGCCGGTGATCGACTGAGTGGAGCGGACGTTGCACGGGATGCGTATGCGTAAGGCGACCGCGGCTTTGGCGGGTTTCCTGCTGGCCGGGGTCGCCGCGACCCCGGCCCATGCGGAGACCATCCGGTCGCAGCAGTGGCATCTCACGTCGATGAAGGCCGACGACATCTGGAAGACCAGCAGCGGCAAGGGCATCACGGTTGCTGTCATCGACGGCGGTGTCAATCGCATCCCTGAACTGGACGGGCAGGTCGTCCCCGGAAAGGACTTCGCCACGACCTATGACGGGGACGAGCGAACGGACTCGAATGAGCACGGCACCACCATGGCTGCGTTGATCGCAGCTACGGGTGCGCATCCCAGTGGTGACGGGGCGTTCGGGCTCGCTCCTGGTGCCAAAATTCTTCCAATCCGTGTCCCCGAAGCTGTCGACGTTAAGAACGCGGCCTGGACCGCGGCGATCCGATTCGCGGCAGATTCGGAGGCGAAGATCATAAATATCTCCCTGGGGTCGCCTGCCGAAGACCCGGCACGCCTTGAAGCGGTGAAATACGCCCTCTCCAAAGGGAAGTTGATCTTTGCCGCTGTCGGTAATGACGGGGGCTCTACGAACGAAGTCATGTATCCGGCGGCGACGCCCGGTGTGGTGGGTGTCGGCGCCGTCGATTCTGCTGGCAAGGTGACTGTGGAGTCCCAGCACGGCTCTCAGGTCGACTTGTCCGCACCCGGCGTGGACATCGTTACGGCCTGCTCCGGCAAGACCGGGGTGTGCAAGAACCACGGCACAAGTGACGCAACCGCCCTCACCTCCGCCTCGGCCGCGTTGATCTGGTCCGCCCACCCCGAGTGGACCAACAATCAGGTGCTCCGCGTCCTGATGAACACAGCGGGCAAGCCCACTGACGGCGCCGAGCGCAGTGACTTCATCGGCTACGGCATCGTGCGTCCCCGCATCGCGGTGGTCACTCCCGGCGACCCCGGCCCGGCCGATGTCTACCCGCTCCCCGACCTCGCCGCAGCCGGCGGCGGGACGGGAGCGAAGAGCTCGCCCGCGCCCTCCTCGGACGGCAAGACGCCCCAGTCCGGCGGCGCCTCCACACCCGCACCCGCCCCCCAGGCCGAGGCGAAGAAGGACAGCGGCAGTGTCCTGCCCTGGATCGCCCTCGGGCTCGGTGCCTGCGTGATCATCGGCGGTGCCGTTACCGCGGTCGTCGTGCGGCGCAGGAACAGTTGACCCACCCAGCGCCACCACGCATGGCCCGTAGTGCAGTGCACGCCGGGCAGAGTCAGAGGCATCGGCAGAAGGAGTAGGGCACCCATGTCGTTCGACGAGGAATGGTCCGCCGCCCGGACCACCGCCGCAGCCAACGTCTCCATGCGGCTGAACCACGTCCCGACGGAGCCCGGTCCCGGCGGTGGCGGCGACCTCGAGCTCAACCAGGACCACATCGGCGAAGTGGGTTCCGAGGCCTACAAGCTCCACACGCGGCTCTCCACCGACGGCAAGCACGCCGCCACCGCCACCGCCGAGGCGGCCGGCGCGCTCACCCGCGAGAACTTCGCGAGCGGCGCGGCCCTGCTGAAGGTCAACACGCGCTGGGAGAGCCAGCTCAAAACCCTGATCGCCGCCTGCGCGAACATCTCCAACGGCTTGAACTACTCCCTCTCTTCCCACAACAAGGAAGAGCAGCAGCTGCACGCCGATTTCACGTCCTCCAAGATCGACCAGCTTCTCAAGTAAGGCGACGGACACGTGCTGACGTACGAGAACGTGATGAACGCGCCCCTGGGACAGCTCCAGACCGCGATCACCGACTGGGCCGCGATGGTCAAGAAGCTGGACGAGCTGGCGGAGTCGGCGCGCAACGGCATGAAGGCCAAGTCGGACAAGGCCCAGTGGAACGGCGTCACGGCGGGCGTCGCCCGCCCGTTCATCGACAAGACGGCCAAGGAATTCGACGACGCGGCCAAGGAAGCCAAGGGCATCCACCTGCTGCTCGCCGACGGCCACGCCACCATCAAGGCGGTGCAGGAGCAGATCAAGAAGCTGGTCGCGGACGCCCCGGCCGCCGGGTTCCGGATCGACGAGACCGGGCGGGTGTCCGCCATCCCGCTCGCCGATGCACAGGACCGGTACGCGGCCCAGCACGATCCGGACTACCAGACCTCTCTCCGCACCAATCAGGGCCTGTGGCAGGAGCGGGTCAACCGGGCCGTCGAGGACGCCCAGGACGCCGACGACTCCCTCGTCCGCGCGCTCCAGGCCAACGTCACGGACGACAACAACTTCACCGCCTCGAAGTACACCACCCTGGACGCCGAACAGGTCGACCGGGCGGCCGCGCTGATGAAGAAGGTCACCGGCGAAGGCGGCACGGCCCGCAACCCCGAGGCGCTGCGCGAGCTGGAGGACCTGCTCGACGACAACCGTGAGGACCCCGAGTTCGCGACGGGCTTCTACCGGACGGTGGGCCCGGAGGGGACCTTGGAGATGTACTCCACGATGTCCCTGGACGCTACGGGCCTGGGGCCGGCGGGCAAGGACCGTGCTCTGATGGTCGCGAACATCCAGAGCGACATGGGCGCGATGCTGGGGCTGGCCACGCACAAGGACGTCCCGAACCACCTCGACGCCGCCTGGACGACCCAGCTGATGAAGGCGGGCCGCAAGGAGATGCAGGTCACCGGCGGGGTGACGACGATCTACGGTTACCAGGCTCTCGGTGCGCTGATTCGCGAGGGCAAGTACGACACGGAGTTCCTGACCTCGGTCGGGCGCGACATGGTCGCCATGGACCGCAAGGACCCGAAGGCCTGGGAGTACCACACCCCGTACGGCCTGGACTCGGTCCTCAATCAGGGCGAGGGCGGCGGCCGGGGCTTCTACCCGCTGACCGGGCTCATGGAGGCGCTGGGCAACAACCCGGACGCGGCGACGGCCTTCTTCAACGAGCCGGTCCGCGAGGACAGCAACCACGACGGCATCGTCACCAAGGACGACAAGCCGGTCAAGGGACAGCACGGGCAGCCGCAGGGCACGGTCGACTACATGCTCGACAAGAAGCCGTACGTGGACAGCTTCGACATGACGAAGGCGGGCGACCCGCACGCGGCCCAGGAGGCGCTGGGCGGCGCCCTGGAGGCGGCGGTAACGGGCCGCGTGGCGGGCGACGAAGACGCCAAGCCCGTACCGCACACCGGCCCGATGACGGACGTGATGGAGCGGGTCGTCACGAAGATCGGCGATGACCCGTCCTTGGTGGCGCAGGACCCGGACGACGAGGACAAGAAGCCGACCCTGGGCTCCCTGGCCGGACACTTCGGCAACATGGCGGCGGAATACATTCCGGACCTCCAGGCGGCCGCAGAGAACGGCGGGAACCAGATCAAGGTCGCCGGGACAATGGCCGAGTTCGACGAGGCGACGGTAGCCCGCTTCCTCAGCGCCGTCGGCCAGGACCCCGGCGCCTACGGCGTGATCACGAATGCCAACCAGGCGTTCACGGCGGTTCTCGTCAACGATGTCGTCCAACACCGGGGCGACTACACCATGCTGGGCGAGGCGGTGGAGAACGCCGTACAGCCTGGGGGTCAGATCGCCGGAATGATGACGGAGGCCCGCGCCCAGGGCATGCATGCGGAGACGGCGCACAAGAACGAGGAGTACGTGAAGGGCGTCGAGGACGGGGCGAAGTGGATCAACCGCGGCATCTCCGCCGCCGGTGGCAAGTACCTGGAAATGGTGCCGCTTGCCGGTGATCTCGTGGAATGGGTCCAGGAGGATGTCACCGAGTATTTCGTCGAGGACGCCAAGGACACGGTCAAGGAGAAGACCTCCGACACAGAAAAGGCCGTGGGGCAGATGTACTCGCAGAGCGACGCGAGCACGAGCAGCGCTGCCGGGAACGCGGTCCGCAACGCGGCCGCTGACTCCGGCCTGTCCCAGAAGGACATCGATACGCTGGCTGGTACGGCCTCCAAAGAGTCCTCGGTGGCTCATTCGGTCGGCCGTAACCTGGTGGCCAGCTCGAAGAAAGCACCCTGATGCCCGCTGGCGAGGCCGGTGAGAGCCGGCGGCATGCCACACACCCGGGCCGAGAGGAAGTGCCGATGTGCATTCAGCTGATGAAGGACGACCAGGACTTCCTCCGCAGGGGGCTGATGTGCGCGTCCTGACGGTTTCCACCGCCCGCGTCGCGGCACTCGCGGTACTCGTGGCCCTGGTCGCGGGATGCACCACGTCAGATCCCGAGTCGAAGGCATCGCGTTCGGTCAAGAGTCCGGAAGTGGATCTGACGGAGGCATGCCCCGGGCTGATCACGGACGCCGCCGGTGAGGCGCTGATGCACGTGCTGCAGTCCTCGGATCTGGTCAATGACGACGCGCAGACCGTCGGTGTCACGGCGATGGGCAAGGCGCTGGAGGAGACGTACCGCGCTGGGGCGAAGGTCCGGGAGTTCACTGCTCCTGTGTGTACCGTCACCGGAATCGTGGGCAGCGGGAGGCGGGTGGGAGAGATCCGCGTCGCTGCCGAGAGTGGGAACGCCGGCACTCCGGGAACTGCGCGGACGGGGGTTCGGGTGACGCGCGCTGACAAAGAACGAGGCGTGGCTTTCGACTGCGTGAGTACTCGTGTCGGTTCCACACACGACATGCCGCTGCGGATCACGGCCTTGTACACGGACCAATACCAAAACAGCAAGGGTGACGCCGCGCTGGGTGAGGACTACCTCGTCCTCGCCCACTCCGCCGCGCGTGCGATCGCCAAAGAGTCCAGATGCGAGAACAACGGCGGACTGCCCGACGGGGCCGCTGCCCTCCCGAGGTCGTGACGTAGCGGGCCGAGCGCTGCCGGACGGCAGAGAAGGCCGCTCGGGGGAACCTTCCCCTGAGCGGCCTTCGTCGTGGAAGCCGTGACCGGAATCGAACCGGCGTAACTCGCTCTGCAGGTTTGTCCGTGATAGGTAGAACCTGATCCGGACGTGTTCATGGACGTACGGTCCCGTACGGGACCAGCGATCACCGGAGGTGCATGAACGAGCATGTACGGCCGCGCACAGCATGAACGAGACGGAAACTGCGACGGCGGGCAGAACCCAGGCAGTGCTGGCCAGGCGTTCGCAGGCCAGAAAGCCTGGCAGCTCCTTGGCCTGGCCGCGCCGCTGTGGGTTGGCTGCTTGACGAATTCTGTCTGAAGGCCGGGAGCGCGGCAGCTTTAGTCCCCCTAATGCGGTTCTCCTAGCCATGGGGGGTCACATTCCAGGATGCATTCGCCGTGCCAAAATGTGCAGCAGTCGGCGCTGCGCGCGGGGTCTCGGTCGACGTATTCCGTGATGAGGCGGCCGTCTTCGATGCGGGCCACGCCTACTTGCTTCCTGAAGTCGATCTTTAGGATGTCGAGTTCCAGGGTCATGCATTTGATGGCGTACTTGTCGGCGGCCTCGGGATACTGGGCGAACAGTTTGTCGAGTGCGGCGAAGAACTCGGGGTCACTCTGCGGCCCGCAGCTAGCTTTGGCGTTCATGGCAATGCTCCAAAGCGTTGAGTGCTCTGAATCCCTCCCCCAGGGGAGTGCGTTGAACTCCTCCACTGTCATCGTATCGCGGGCTTCAAGCCGACGCCACTCAGCCGCCTTGGGTCCAGCAGCGACCGGTGAGGACTGGCGCTAAACGTGGCTCTGACGGGTGCCAACAGCCACGCGCCTGCAGCCCCCATAAATGTCAACTATGTGACCCCCTACAGGGCGCCCTGTCCTCAAGTAATGCCGCCTACAGGTTGATTTCACGAGTTGCGTGGGTTCAGATCCGGGGATTGCATGGGAGTACGGCGAACACAGGTCCCACAATTCGGATCGTGACGCACCTCCCCCCCAGGAGCGTCGACGCCCGCGCACACCCGACTGCCGCCACTGCTCCGTATTCGGGCGCACCGGCGGGGTGCGCCATGTCTAGTGGAAGGGCGGTTTTCGAGGCTCAACTGATCTGGAAAGCGCGGGGAGAAAATATCATGGCCGAAAAAATCATTGATGTTACGCTGGCAAGCATCACCAACACGGGAACGCGTTCGGTATCCCCATATGGCGGTATATCTGCTCGCTCAGTTCGCGTGAAAGACCCAGGGCAAACATTTCAATCCGGGCTCCTCTATTACGTAGAAGCGGGAAAGCCGATCCATGAGAGTGGGGTACTGTCCATCAAGCCAGGAAAGAGCCTGACATATAATTCCACACAACGCCTCTCCATTTTCCACTTCGACGCATTGGAGAGTGGCGGTTTTAATCAGATGCTAATGATTGACAGCAGCCTTTGGCAACACATGGTGACCACTGGCGGATCCAATGAAACTTTCTATTTTGCAGGTCGAAAAAAGGTGTTCTTTGTCGACCTCGAAGGATTTTTCGATTTCCCGTGGTCGTATAGAGCCCAATATGAAGACGATGAGCGCAAGTTCGAGGCGAATTATACAGTGAACCTTATTTCTTCCTCCGGGTGACACCGTCGCGATGTCTCGGGCATGGTTCGTTCGCGGGGCATCGCCTGGCGGCGTTGGCAGCCGTCAGTCCGCCCACGTCTCAGGGCCCCCGCCCTCCCACCGGAAGAGCCGGCGTCCGTGATGTCCACGTCTTCCCAGTCGGGCAGTTGCACGCGTCGAAGGAACATGTGGAGATCGCGCTCCGGGCGAGCAAGGCGCAGGATCGTCCCGTCCACGTACACACGGCGGGCGCCCTCACCGTCCGAGTGGTGAATCCCCGCCAACTTCGCTGCCGGCTGGGCAAGCGAAACCGGGTTGCGGGCCAGCGCGCCGGGCTCGGCCCGAGCCCGTATATTTCCACCCTCCTGCAGTATCGAGGTGGCCGCCAAGGGGATTTTTCTCTTCCTTATGGATTTCCTAAGCTGTCTAGCGTGCCCCTGGCCTGTGCCGGAGCCCTTATTGCGGACGAGTGTTACTCCTCCGACCGAACCTCGGCCCGATCCGGCACAGGGGTTGGCGGTGCAGCGACCGTGATTGCCTCAGCGGGGCCTTCGTCTTGGGACGGCCTCTGCCTCATACAGTGCAGCATCGCTGAAACCATCGGCCAGTTCATGTCCGCCAAGTGGCTTTTGAAGTCGAATGACTTACTCATCTCATGAGCGAACGAATCAATCCATAGGTGGTAACGCCAGCGCCTTCCCCCGAAGATAAGTGAGCGGCGAACAGATACGGTCAAGCCCAGCTCAACTTCGTACTCGCGCACCAATGTCGGATATACGTTCACGTATTCCGTCATATACTCCGCAGGAATGCTTTCCGCCATCCCCTCGAAACGCACGGACATCCCCATGTCAAATGCTGGACCTGAAATTGCGAGAGATCCGTCAGGATTTCCTTTGATAGAGCTGTCTGCGGGAAGAGTCAACTCGAATCTATGAAAATAATGGTCGCCGTTAAAGGCCACGACGACCTCGCCGCGGTCCGATGTCCCATCGCTAGGCCTAAATCCGTCTCTATCCGACATGTCGCGCGAAAAGAGTTCCAGGAAGCGATTAGAAAGTAGGACATCGGGAATGTCGTTACGCTGATAGCCGCGCAGGTCGCCCGCCCGGACGCTCATCCCATTTAAAATAGTCGGACAGGTGGACGCAAAGCCGCTCGATGGCTACATACTCGAACGCCTCTCGGAGTAGTCGAGCACTCGCCACGGGGTGAGGGCCGTAGCGGCCATCGACTTCGCGCCACATGGACGAGAGAGGCTCACGGTCCCATTGGCGCCGTAGGGCGGGGTTTTCGGCAAATGCGGCTCCGAGATGGGACGCCAGATCTAAGGCGGCACGGTATCCCCGCATCCCCAGGATGTTATTGTCGGCATCAACCATAAATACCGACTTGACATTGACGCTGAGGTTGCGGTCGTTGACGCGCCTATGGCTCACGTAGGCCAGGCATACCAGCGTAATCAGCGCTGACGAATATGCTGCCCAAGCATTTCCCACAACCTCAGTGAGAGCGAAGAGGAGATTCCCACCGCGAACGCAAGGACTACTGCGAGCACGGCTATCTCAAGGAGCCCCATCTCGCCTGACGAAGAGGGTGATCTCGTCCGCGCGCACGGTGTCGCCCGCAACACGATCCGTCGAGCGCTAAAGGTGCTCGAAGCCGAGGGCGTGCTGAATCAGCCCCCGGGCTCGGCTGGCGCGTCGCCCGAGGCGGCGACCGGCGGTCTCTCGCGGAGCGAATGATCGATGTGTTCGCAGAGGAGTCCCTCGCGATCGGCGATACCTACCCGTCCGAGGCGAAGCTCTGCGAGGGCTTCGGCGTATCCCGCACAGCGGTACGCCGTGCCCTTGCCCAGATGGAAGGGACGGCGTTGCTCGATACCGTCCACGGCAAGGGGCGCACGGTACGCGCCCTCCCCACTCCCACCAGTCGGCCGTAGCCTTGGCCGTCATGGGACTGACTACGTGGGCGTACTCGCTCTCCGAATCGCTGCTGTCCGATCCGCTGCCGCGGCGCTGGGTGCACTCGCTCGGAGTCGCTGAGGGTGCCCGCTCCCTGGGCCCGATCCTTAGCGCCGACGCGGAGCTGCTGGAAGCAGCCGCGGTGCTCCACGACATCGGCTACTCGCCGAGCCTTGCCTCGACCGGATTCCATCCGTTGGACGGGGCCCGGTTCCTCCGTGAGCAGGAAGGTGCGGATGACCGGGTCGTCCGTCTCGTGGCTCATCACTCCTGCGCGCTTCTGGAGGCCGAGGAGTGAGGGCTCAGGCAGGAGTTGGAGAGCGAGTTCGAGCTGGAACGCCCCGAACTCGTGGATGCACTGCTGTTCTGCGACATGACGACGACGCCGGACGGGCTCCACACCACGCCTGGCGGCGGAACTCCGCGCGTTGGGCGGTCGCGCTCGCCCTCGGACTGCGTCAGGGGGAGGTGCTGGCCCTGAAATGGGAGGACGTGGACCTTGAGGGTGGGTTCCTAGTGGTCCGCCGCAGCCGCCGCCGGCCACAGTACGCGCACGGGTGCACCGACCCCTGCGGGCGCAAGGCCGGGTACTGCCCGGAGAAGCGACGCACCAATCCGGAGACTTCCAGCACCAAGTCGCGTGCCGGCCGCCGCGCGGTAGGGCTTCCGGACCAGCTCGTTGATCTGCTCCGGGACCACCGCAAGGCACAGGACGCGGAGCGGGACGCCGCGGGGAAGCACGGGGTGGAAGGCGGCTGGGTCTTCCCCGACGAGCGCGGGGGCAGCCCGTCGCATCCGTAGGGACTGGGCAGAGTGGAAGGCCCTGCTGGTGGAGGCGAAGGTTCGGGACGGGCGTCTGCACGACGCGCGCCATACGGCCGCCACGGTGCTGCTCATCCTCGGGGGGCCGGAGCGGGCCGTGATGGGCCTCATGGGGTGGTCGACCACGGCCATGGCGGCGCGGTACCAGCACATGGTCGACCCGGTGCGTACCGATGTGGCGCGGCAGGTCGACGGGCTGATCTGGAAGACCACGGCGGAGCGGCCGGACGATGACGGCGGCGAAATCCCCTGAGCGGCGCGAAGGGTAAGCAGACGGGCAGACAGGTCAAGCCCACACGCTCTGGTGAGGCGTACCAGCAGTCAGCGGCAGAGACCCTGCGGCCCGTGTATCCCAAACGGGCCGTTCTGCCGCGGCCGTGCGGTCAGGTCGGGTGTCCAGGGGCGGGCGCGGGATCAGATGCGGAAGGTTTCCATCATTACGATGCCGACGGCCCCGGAGAGGGCTTCCTGCCACAGGACGTAGCGCTCGCCGACGCTGGCGGACGTAATGACCTCGACGATCTCGTTGCCGTCGGGCTGGCGGGCCATTAGCCCGCAGGGCGCTTCGACGAGGTCCGTGAGCACGATCCTGCGTAGGTAGCGGCGCGTCGTCGGGTTGAGGTCCTTGAGGATCGCGCCCGGGAACAGCTCGTCCGCACAGCTGACGGGTTCCAGGCGCTGGGAGGCGCGCACCTGGGCCTGACTGGCGAGCCAGATGAACATCATGACGGCGGTGAGCAATCCGTCGTCGTTGAACTGGACCCGCTGCTCCATGTCCATGGTGCAGGCTGTGCAGCCCTCGTAGGCGGCGGCTATGGCCTGGTGTATCTCGGGGTGCGGGCCACGGAAGTTCGGCCCGTTTTCGGGGATCTTGTGCTGGCCGTTCTTGGTGCAGGTGATCATGTGATGCTCCGTGCTGGCTGCAAAAGGGGAAAAGGCGGCGAGGGGCCCGCCACGGTGGTGACGGGCCCCCGCGGAACCTACTTGGCGCGCGCCACGCAGCGGCGAGCCGTCTCATACACGCTGCGCTCGGCCTTGTTGGCGCAGCTGTGGGTTCTCGCGCGATGCGGACGGGACGGCGCTCGAACGCTGCTCGCGAGGGCGCGGCCGGCGTGCTCGTACCGGTCAACTGAGACGGGAACTGAGACGAACGCAGGAATGGGCGGCACCCCGTGTGGGGTGCCGCCCATTCGTTTTGGCTGGTCGGGCCATCAGAAGCCGTGACCGGAATCGAACCGGCGTAACTCGCTTTGCAGGCGAGTCCCTCAACCACTCGGGCACACGGCTGGGTGGTGGTGATGGGTATGACCGTACGGGGGGTGGTGCGGGCGGGGAAGGGTTCCGGGTGGGGTGCAATGTGACTGCCATGCCGCGTTCACAGTTCGGGGTACGGGAGCGGGTCCGGCGGGTCGGAAGGGGCTGCGGGACGGGTCGTCGGCGGGTCGTGCGGGGTGGTGTGCCGGACGGGGGCGCGACCTTTGGCCTAGGGCTTGGGGACGAGGGGGGATCGGGCGGAAGGACAGGGTCGAATCGCGGTCACGCACCTTACTCTGGGGCGATGAGCGTCCTCCCGGAGCAAGCCGCCAGCACCAGCCACATAGCCGTCCCGGCCTCTCCGCAGGGCGGGATCCTCGGGCCGGCGTACCGGACGCTCAGCATCGGGATCATCTCCGTCATCTTCCTGATCGCCTTCGAGGCCACCGCCGTCGGGACCGCCATGCCGGTGGCCGCGCGCGAGCTGGAGGGGATCGGGCTGTACGCCTTCGCCTTCTCCTCCTACTTCACGACGAGCCTGTTCGGGATGGTGCTCTCCGGGCAGTGGGCCGACCGGCAGGGGCCGCTGCGGCCGCTGACCGTCGGGATCGGGGCCTTCGCCGCCGGGCTGGTGCTCTCCGGGACGGCGGGGGCGATGTGGCTGTTCGTGGTCGGGCGGGCCGTGCAGGGGTTCGGCGGCGGGCTCGTCATCGTCGCGCTCTACGTCGTCGTCAGCCGGGCCTACGAGGAGCGGCTGCGGCCCGCGATCATGGCGGCCTTCGCCGCGAGCTGGGTCGTGCCGTCGATCGTCGGACCGCTGGCCTCGGGCACGGTGACCGAGCACCTCGGGTGGCGCTGGGTCTTCCTCGGGATACCGGCCCTGGTGGTCGTCCCCCTCATCGTGGCGCTTCCGGCGATACGCCGGACCGCGTCCGGGCCCGTGGATCCCGAGGGCCCGCCCGTCGCGTTCGACCGGCGCCGGATCCGGCTCGCCTTCGGGATCTCGGCCGGCGCGGGGCTGCTCCAGTACGCGGCCCAGGACCTGCGGTGGCTGTCGCTGCTGCCGGGCCTGGCGGGCGCGGCCCTGCTGGTGCCGGCCGTGTTGGGGCTGCTGCCGCGCGGGACCTACCGGGCGCGGCGCGGGCTGCCCGCGGTGGTGCTGCTGCGGGGCGTGGCCGCGGGGTCGTTCATCGCGGCGGAGAGCTTCGTACCGCTGATGCTCGTCACCCAGCGGGGGCTGAGCCCGACGCTGGCCGGGTTCTCGCTGGCGCTGGGCGGGGTGACGTGGGCGGCGGGCTCCTGGGTGCAGTCCAAGGGGCGCGTGGCGCCGTACCGGGAGCGGCTGATGGTGGGCGGGATGGTCCTGGTGGCGCTGGCCATCGCCGGGGCGCCCGCCGTGCTGATCGAGTCCGTGCCGGTGTGGACGCTGGCGTTGGTGTGGGCACTGGGGTGCCTGGGGATGGGGCTGGTGATCGGCTCCACGAGCGTGCTGCTGTTGAAGCTGTCGGCGCCGGAGGAGGCGGGGGCGAACTCCGCCTCGCTGCAGATCTCCGACGCGCTGGCCAATGTCGTGCTGCTGGCGGCGGGCGGGGCGGCGTTCGCCGCGCTCGGCGGGGGAGCGGTGGGCGCGGCGCACACCGTGGCCGCGGGGGGCGGGGCTTCGCACCCCGGCGCCTTCGTGGTGGTCTTCCTGCCGATGGCCTGCGTCGCGCTGGTGGGGGCGTGGGTGGCGAGCCGACTGGACGGGGTCCCGGAGCCCTCGCCCGTACGGGGGTAATCGGTACCACTTCGGTACCCCCGCTGGTACCGTTTTGGTATGGCTATGAATCTGCGGCTCCGAGACGACCAGCAAGAGGCCCTCAAGCTCCGCGCCGAGGAGGAGGGGACGAGCATGCACGCGATACTGCTCCGGGCGGTGGACGACTACCTGGCCAGAACCGCGCACCAGGCCATCGTCCGTCAGACGGCCAAGGAGCAGGCGGCCAAGTGGGGCGAGCTCATGGAGCGGCTCAAGTGAGCTGTGTCTACCTGACATCCGAGGATGTGCTGGAGATCGCCTCGGCCGCGTGCCCGGACATGCAGATCGTGGTGCGGGACGTCGGCCTGCTGGAGTCGGCGGTCCACCGGCCGTCGGCTGCCATGTTCGGCGAGGAGGCGTACCCCGACGTGATCGACAAGGCGGCCGCGCTCCTCCAGTCCCTGGCGATCAACCATCCGTTCTTCGACGGGAACAAGCGCACCGCCTGGCTGTCATGCGTCACGTTCCTCGCGATGAACGGCGTGGACCTGTGGCCGGACATCGACGCGGCCGAGCGTCTGGTGATCGCCGTGGCGACGGGAGAGGCCGATGACGTCAAAGTCATCGCGCAGGGGCTGCGGGATCTGCTGGCGCCCCCGATGTGACGCTCGCCGCACGCGCCGAGGTCGCGGGCCTGTTGCTCCGCGAGGGGCGGGTCCGGGCCGGTAGGGTGGCCCGGTTGTCCTACGTACGACCGCCCGTACCCTGCGCGTACCCGCTGCCCGTGACGGATGCGCCGCCGAGAGCCCGAACCGGAGACCGTGACTACTACCGCCTCCCACCACCTCTCACCCGCCTTCCCCGGCCGGGCGCCCTGGGGTACCGCCAGCGCCCTGCGAGCCTGGCAGCAGGGTGCACTGGACCGGTACCTGGAGACCCAGCCGCGCGACTTCCTCGCGGTCGCGACCCCCGGCGCCGGAAAGACGACCTTCGCGCTGACCCTGGCGTCCTGGCTGCTGCACCACCACGTGGTGCAGCAGGTGACCGTCGTCGCGCCGACCGAGCACCTGAAGAAGCAGTGGGCCGAAGCCGCCGCCCGGATAGGCATCCGGCTGGATCCGGAGTACTCCGCCGGGCCGCTGAGCAAGGACTACCACGGGGTCGCGGTCACGTACGCGGGCGTGGGCGTGCGGCCGATGCTGCACCGCAACCGCTGCGAGCAGCGCAAGACCCTGGTCATCCTCGACGAGATCCACCACGCCGGTGACTCGAAGTCCTGGGGCGAGGCCTGCCTGGAGGCCTTCGACCCGGCGACCCGGCGGCTCGCCCTGACCGGCACGCCCTTCCGGTCCGATACGAACCCGATCCCCTTCGTGACGTACGAGGAGGGGAACGACGGGATCCGGCGGTCCTCCGCCGACTACACCTACGGCTACGGGAACGCGCTCGGCGACGGCGTCGTCCGGCCGGTCATCTTCCTCTCCTACAGCGGCAACATGCGCTGGCGCACCAAGGCGGGCGACGAGATCGCCGCACGCCTCGGGGAGCCGATGACCAAGGACGCCATCTCGCAGGCCTGGCGCACGGCGCTGGACGCGCGCGGCGACTGGATGCCGAACGTGCTGCGCGCCGCCGACCAGCGGCTGACCGAGGTCAGGAAGGGCATCCCGGACGCGGGCGGGCTCGTGATCGCCGCCGACCAGGACTCGGCGCGCGCGTACGCCAAGCTGATCCGCGAGATCACCGGTACGAAGCCCACCGTCGTCCTGTCCGACGACACGGGCGCCTCGAAGCGGATCGACGACTTCGCCGCGAGCAACGACCGCTGGATGGTCGCCGTCCGCATGGTGTCCGAGGGCGTCGACGTGCCCAGGCTCGCGGTCGGCGTGTACGCCACCACCATCTCGACCCCGCTGTTCTTCGCGCAGGCCGTCGGGCGTTTCGTGCGCTCGCGCAGGCGGGGCGAGACGGCGTCGGTGTTCCTGCCGACCATTCCCTATCTACTGGGCTTCGCGAGCGAGATGGAAGTCGAGCGCGACCACGTCCTCGACAAGCCGAAGAAGCAGGGCGAGGAAGACCCGTACGCCGAGTCCGAGAAGGAAATGGACGAGGCGAACAAGCAGGAGGACGAGGACACCGGCGAGGACGAGCAGATGTCCTTCGAGGCACTGGAGTCCGACGCCGTCTTCGACCGGGTGCTGTACGACGGCGCCGAGTTCGGCATGCAGGCGCACCCGGGCAGCGAGGAGGAGCAGGACTACCTCGGCATCCCCGGGCTGCTGGAGCCGGACCAGGTGCAGATGCTGCTCCAGAAGCGGCAGTCGCGGCAGATCGCGCACAGCCGGCGCAAGCCGGACGCGGAGGCGGACCTGCTGGAGCTGCCGGCCGACCGGCGGCCGGTGGTCTCGCACAAGGAGCTGCTGGAACTGCGCAAGTCGCTGAACACGATGGTCGGCGCGTACGTCCACCAGAGCGGCAAGCCGCACGGCGTGCTCCACACGGAGCTGCGCCGGGTGTGCGGCGGGCCGCCGAGCGCGGAGGCGACGGCGGGTCAGCTGCGGGAGCGGATCAAGAAGGTGCAGGAGTGGGCGACCCGGATGCGGTGAGTCCGGATTTTCCTCCAGGAAGTGAAACGGGTCCGTGCGGATGTTCGCACGGACCCGTTCGCGTGGGGCCCCGCCCGCTACGGGCAGTCACGTGCGCGGGCGTTGCGGGGGGTTCGCGGGCATCCGCCGGGCGTCCGCGGCCCCGCTCCCGAGGCGGCCGCGGCCTTGGCCGGGCCGACCACGCCCGTAGCGCGGCGGCGAGTCGTGCAGGTCACGAATTGACGGCGAAAGGGGATTTCAACCGGCATAAACCGGCAGTAGGCGCCCGGATTCTGGACGAGCCCTTCCGCTCAGCGAACCCGCTCGCTACTGTCCCCGCATCGAACGCCCCGTGGCAACGCCGCCGCGGGAGCGCAGCCGGTGCCATGGCCGCTACCGGCGGCCTCTCCGTGCGTCGCCGAGGGACCGGCGGCGTTCCCCCAGAGAGTCACCGCCGCTCACCGAAAGAGGGAGAGGCGTCGTGACCGCGGAAACCTCCCAGACTCTCGACCGAGGACTCCGAGTTCTCAAACTGCTCGCCGACACCGACCACGGTCTGACCGTCACCGAGCTCTCCAACCGCCTCGGTGTGAACCGCACCGTGGTCTACCGCCTCCTGGCCACCCTCGAACAGCACGCCCTGGTCCGCCGCGACCTCGGCGGCCGCGCCCGCGTCGGACTCGGCGTGCTGCGCCTCGGCCGACAGGTCCACCCACTGGTGCGCGAGGCGGCCCTGCCCGCGCTGCGTTCGCTGGCCGAGGACATCGGCGCCACCGCGCACCTGACCCTCGTGGACGGCACGGAGGCGCTCGCCGTGGCCGTCGTCGAGCCGACCTGGACCGACTACCACGTGGCCTACCGGGCCGGTTTCCGCCACCCGCTCGACCGCGGGGCGGCCGGCCGGGCCATCCTGGCCGCCCGTCAGGGCTCGCTCATCGAGCCCGGGTACACGCTGACCCACGGAGAGCTCGAAGCGGGCGCCAGCGGGGCTGCCGCGCCGCTCGTGGGCATCACGGGCCTGGAAGGCAGCGTCGGCGTCGTCATGCTGGCCGACGCCGTGCCCGAGCGGGTCGGACCGCGCGTGGTGGACGCCGCCCGCGAAGTGGCCGACGCACTGCGCTGAGCAGGGCAGCAGGCCGTCAGGCACCGGAACGCCGGGCCGCGTCCCCTCCGCCGGGGGCGCGGCCCGATCCGTTGCCCGGCGGCCGCGCTAGATTGACCGGGTGCTCTCTCGCCTCACACGCCTGCCGCGTCCCGCCGCCCTCGCCGTCTGCGCCGTGCCCGTGCTCGCGCTGTTCGCCGTCGCGGCCGCCGCCCCGCTGCCCTTCGTGATCGCGCAGCCGGGCCTCACGGCCGACGTGCTCGGCTCCCGCGACGGCAAGCAGGTCATCACCGTCACCGGGGCGCCGACCCGGGAGACCACCGGCCAGCTGAGGATGACCACCATCCAGGCCACCGGCCCCTCCACCTCCGTCACCCTTCCCGAGCTGGTCGACGACTGGTTCGACACCACCCGCGCGGTCATGCCCCGCGAGGCCGTGTACCCGTCGGGTGGAAGCGACAAGGACATCGAGGAGCACAACTTGGAGGAGATGACCAAGTCGCAGTCGACGGCCTCCGAGGCCGCGCTCGGCTATCTCCACAAGGATCCGAAGGACGTGAACGTCACGCTGAACCTCGCCGACGTCGGCGGCCCGAGCGCCGGCCTGCTCTTCTCCCTCGGCATCGTCGACAAGCTCGACGGGAACGGCGGCGGCGGCGATCTCACCGGCGGCCGCACCATCGCCGGTACGGGCACCATCGACGCGGACGGGAAGGTCGGCGCCGTCGGCGGGGTGGCCCTGAAGACCCAGGCCGCGCAGCGCGACGGGGCGAGCGTGTTCCTCGTACCGGCGGCGGAGTGCTCGGACGCGCAGTCCGAACTCCCCGAGGGGCTGCGGCTGATCCCCGTCACCTCACTGACGGACGCGGTGAACGCGCTTCGGGCGCTGCAGAAAGACGAACCGGTTCCGTCCTGCTGATCCTCGGGGACCCGAGGTCCCGCCAGGCCGGGAACAGCAGCGGAGCGAGCGTGACGAGGAGGTACACCCCGCCGAAGGCGAGCAGCGCCCGCGTCACCCCGAACCCGTCGACGAGCAGTCCGGCGGCCAGTCCGCCCAGCGGCATCGTCAGCTCGCAGCCGGCCGTGGTCACGCCCGCGACCCGGCTGCGCAGCCCGTCGGGCACCCTCTCCAGCATCACCGTGGTCAGGATCGGATTCAGCATGCCCGCGCCCAGCCCGGACAGGGCCATCGTCACCGCGAGCGGCACGGGGGTGTCGGTGAAGGCGGCGACGACGTAGCGCGGTGATCCGCACAGCAGGAAGGCCACGGCGAAGACGGTCCTACGGGGGAACCGCTCGCCCCAGGCTCCGTAGAGCAGGGCCCCGAGCAGCGCGAACCCGCCGAAGAGGGCGATGAGCAGGCCCAGCGCGGCGGCCCCGCCGAGGGCCTCGCGGCCGTGCACCGGCAGCAGGACCGAGGACCAGCCCTGGTCGAGGCCGTTGGTCATCATCACCATCACCGTGATCCCGAGCAGCAGCCGCGAGCGGGTCAGGAACCTCCAGCCCTCGGCGAGTTCGGCCCGGTAGCCGGACAGCGACACCTTCTTGGCCGCGCGCTGCGGTTCGGCGGCCGGGACCCCGCGCAGGAACGCGGTGACCAGCAGGGCGGACGCCCCGAAGGTGACCGCGTCGAGCAGCAGGACCGACTCGGCGCCGACCAGGGCGATGAGTACGCCGGCCAGGGCGGCCCCGATCATGCGGGCTCCGCGCGAGACGGCGTCGTAGAGGCTGGCGGCGCGGGTGACGGTGGTGCCGGCGTGGTCGGCGAGGTCGGGGAGCAGGACGTAGCGCGCGGTGAGCCCGGGGGCGTGCACGAGGCCGCCGACGGCCATCAGCGCGCACAGCATCCAGAACTCCAGCAGCCCGGCGTAGTGCAGCAGCGGAATCGCCGCGACGGCCAGGCCGCAGATCAGGTCGGAGGCGGCGGAGACCCGGCGGCGGCCGATCCGGTCGATGACCGGGCCGCCGACGAGGGCCGCCACGACGACGGGCAGGGTGGCGCAGAAGGCGACGATCCCGGCCCGCCCGGCGCTGCCGGTGGTCTGGAGCACGAACCACGGGACACCGATGAGGGTGAGCGAACTCCCGGCTATCGAAATGGTGTTGGCGAGCAGTACGGCGGTGAAGGGGCGACGGCTCACGCGATGCCGCCGTACGGGCGGGTGATGCGGCGGTGCAGGTGGGCGGGCCGCATCAGGCGAATGCCGGCGGCTATCAGGGCCTCGCCGAGCCGGTCGCGCAGGGCGGGGCCGGGGCCGGTTCCGGCGGGAGCGGCCTCCCGCGCGAGGCGCCAGGCGGCGGCCTCGGCGGTGCGGATGGTGTGGAGCTCGGCGTGTATGAGGGCATGGCTGAAGGCGTGCACGGCAGGACTCCTTCTGCGGAAGGGGTGAGGGGAAGCGAAGTGGGCGGGGCGAAGAAGGCGGGGGGCGAGGGGGAGCGAAGAGGCCGAGGGAGGAGGGGCTACCGGGTGCGGAGCGGGAAGGCGTGCGTGTGGAAACGGACCGTCTCCGTGCCTTCCGAGGGCGGCAGATCGCGGTAGCTGTTGATCAGGTCGTGCACCTTGTGGATCAGTTCGAGGCTCTGCTCGGCGGTCAGCCGCAGGGTGTAGTCGCTGAGTTCCGAACTGCGCCGCCACTGCTGCGACCAGGTGGGGGCATCGCCCAGCCAGGCGGACATCTCCTGCGCGTGGATCTTGACGATCTCGGCCAGGAAGATGTCCGCGGCGGTGCGCGTGGCGGGGTCGGGATCGTAGAGCAGCGCCTCGTCGAAGGTGGTGCCGTCGTGGGAGGGGCGCCACCAGCGCTCGCGGCCCTTGCCGTGCTCGGGGGCGTCCTCGACGAACCCGTACGCGGCGAGCTGGCGCAGGTGGTAGCTGGTGGCCCCGCTGGATTCCCCGAGCCGCTCCGCCAGTTGCGAGGCGGTGGCCGGCCCGTGGAGGCGCAGGGCTCCCAGGAGGCGGATGCGCAGCGGGTGGGCCAGGCCGCGCAGGGACTGGGCGTCGAGCTTGCGGACCTGGGGCTCGGCCGGCTTCGGGTCTTCGGCGTTCTTGTCGGGCATACCTCGACAGTAGAGTTGCAAAGGAGTCTATGCAAGTATTTCTTTGCAACTGTTCCTTTGGAACTTTCCCGCGCCCGGCCGGGCGCGGCTCACCCCTCCTTGATGAACCCCTCCGCCACCAGCCAGTCCTTCGCCACGTCGTGCGGGTCCTGCCCTTCGACGTCCACCTTCGCGTTCAGCTCCTGCGCGATCGCCGTCGTCAGCCGCTTCGACAGCGGGTCCAGCAGGTCCGCGATCACCGGGTACTTGGCCAGCGTCTTCGCGTGCAGCTCGGGCGCCGCGTTGTAGTTGGGGAAGAAGTGGCGGTCGTCGGCCAGGGTGTCCAGGTCCATGGCCTTGATCCGGCCATCCGTGGTGAACGCCTCGCCCAACAGGCAGGAGTCGGACGTGGAGACCTGCGTGTAGATGATCCCGGCGTCCATCTTCCTGACGTTGCCCGCCGGGATCCTCATCCCGTACGCCTTCTCCATCCCCGGCAGCCCGTCCTCGCGCGAGGCGAACTCGTTCTCCACGCACACCGTCACCGCCGACGGGGACTTCCGCGCCAGCTCCGCCACGTCGGACAACGTCTTCAGGCCGTACTTGGCGTTGTTCTTCTTGCTGATGGCGAGCGTGTAGGTGTTGTTGAGCGTGGACGGAGCCAGCCACGCCACGCCGTTCTTCACGTCGGCGTCCCGCACCGCCTCCGCCTGCTTGTACGGGTCCTCGATCGGCTTGTCGTTGCCCAGGTAGGTGATCCAGGCGGTGCCCGTGTACTCGTACATGGCGTCCGCGTCGCCCTGCGCGATCGCCTCGCGCGAGCTGATCGAGCCGGGCAGGTTGGTGCGGTCCAGGACTTCCGCGCCGGCCGCCTTGAAGATCAGGCCGATCATCTGGCCGAGCACGATGTTCTCGCTGAAGTTCTTCGACGTGACCGTGAGCGAGGCGCCCTTGAGGGGCTGCCCCTGCCCGACCGAGCCGGGTACGACGTCGTCGACCATCGGGGACCCGCTCTTGAGGCCGCAGCCCGAGAGCGCCAGCAGGGCCGCGCTGGCCGTGGCGGCCGTCCGTAGGGCGAGGTTTCCCATCTAGGCCTCCAGTCCGCGCGGGGTCAGGACCGTCTCGGCGAGCGAGGCGAGCCAGTCCACGAACAGCGCGAGCGACACCGTCAGCACCGAGCCCAGCACCAGCACCGGCATGCGCTGCGTCTGGATCCCGGACGTGATCAGGTCGCCCAGGCCGCCGCCGCCGCCGAAGGTGGCCAGGGTCGCGGTGCCGACGTTGAGGACCAGCGCCGTCCGTACGCCCGCCAGGATCAGCGGGACGGCCAGCGGCAGTTCCACCTTGGTCAGCGTCCCCATGGAGGACATCCCGATCCCGCGCGAGGCCTCCACCAGCTGCGGGTCGATCGCGCGCAGCCCCGCGACGGTGTTGGACAGGACGGGCAGGACGGCGTAGGCGACCATGCCGATGATCGCGGTCGACGGTCCGATGCCGAGCCAGATGACCAGCAGGGCCAGCAGCCCGATGGCCGGGGTGGCCTGGCCGATGTTGGCGACGGCGGTGACCAGCGGGGCCGCCCTGCTCAGGCCGCGCCGGGTGAGGGCGATGCCCAGCGGGATGGCGATCACCAGCACCCAGAAAGTGGAGATGGCGGTGAGCTGGACGTGCTGCCACAGCCGGAGCTGGACGTTGCCGTTGGCGAGGGAGTTCTCGGCGATCGTGTCGAGGGTGGCGTTGGTGATCCACAGGTAGGTGGCCAGCAGCACCAGTGCCAGGACGATGGGCAGGGTCACCAGCTGGGACCAGGTGAGCCGGCGCGCCCGGCGGGGCGGCGCGGCGGCGGCCCGCAGGGCCTCGGCGCGATCCGCCGGATGGGCCGGATCGTCCGGTTCCGTGTCGCGGAAGACGTGGCCCTTGACCTCGTGCTCACCGGGCGGCCGCTCGGAGGAGGCGGGATTCCTGGGGCTCATGACCCGCCCGTACCCTCCTGCAGCCCCTCCAGGTCCCGCTCGGTGCGGTGGTGGCGCAGCTCCTCCAGGTCGTGCGCGTGCTCGGCGGCCGTCAGCCGGTCGGCCTCCAGCATCTCGTGCACGGAGTTCATCAGGGTCTCCATGTCCACGACGCCGATGTACTCGCCGCGCCGCCCCGTGACGGCGACCCGGCCGCCGCTGTCGGTGAGGACGGCCTCCAGGGCGTCGTGCAGGGTCGCGTCCCGGGTCACCGTGTCGTGCACGAGCTGCCCGGCCCGGGCGAGGGAGCCCTTGGCGCGCATCAGGTCGCCCCGGCGCAGCCATTTGTACGGTCGGCCGCGCCGGTCCAGCATCAGGAGCTCGTTGCCCTGGCCGGCGCGCAGGGTGTTGAAGATCTGCTGGAGCGGGTCGTCCACGGACACGGTGGGGAAGTCGGCGATCTCCACGTCCCGTACGCGGGTCAGGTTGAGCCGTTTGAGGGCCGCGCCGGCGCCGACGAATCCGGAGACGAAGTCGTCGGCGGGGTTGGTGAGGATGGCCTCGGGGGTGTCGAACTGCGCGATGTGCGAGCGTTCGCGCAGGACGGCGATCCGGTCGCCGAGCTTGATGGCCTCGTCGAAGTCGTGCGTGACGAAGACGATCGTCTTGTGCAGCTCGTGCTGGAGCCGGATCAGCTCGTCCTGGAGGTGGTCGCGGGTGATGGGGTCGACGGCGCCGAAGGGTTCGTCCATCAGCAGGACGGGCGGGTCGGCGGCGAGCGCCCGGGCCACGCCCACGCGCTGCTGCTGGCCGCCGGAGAGCTGGCGCGGGTAGCGGCCGTGGAACTCGCGCGGGTCCAGGCCGACCAGGTCGAGCATCTCCTCCACCCGGTCCTTCACGCGCGACTTCGACCAGCCGGTCATTTTGGGGACCAGGGCGATGTTCTCGGCCACCGTCATGTGCGGGAAGAGCCCGGAGGACTGGATCGCGTACCCGATCTTGCGACGCAGCTTGACCGGGTCCATGTCGGTGACGTCCTCGTCGCCGATGCGGATCCGGCCGGAGCTGGGCTCGATCAGCCGGTTGATCATCTTGAGGGTGGTGGACTTCCCGCAGCCGGAGGGGCCGACGAAGACCACGGTCTCGCCCGCCTTGATCTCCATCGAGACGTCGTCGACGGAGGGGTTGGGGTTGCCCGGGTAGCGCTTGGTGAGGTTCTCCAGCTCGATGGTGGCGCCGGACGTGGCGGCGGCGGCCGGGGCTGGGCCCTCGCGGTTCTCGGTCGGCTCAGACACGGATTCCCCTAGGGATGGTGAGACGGCCGAGCAGGATGTACGCGGCGTCGAAGAGCAGGGCGAGGATGACGACGCCGAGCGTCCCCGCCAGGACCTGGTTGATGGCGTTCGCGCTGCCCAGCGAGGCGATCCCGCGGAAGATCTCGTTGCCGAGGCCGGGCCCGGAGGCGTAGGCGGCGACCGCCGCGATGCCCATCAGCATCTGCGTGGAGACCCGGATGCCGGTCAGGATCGGCGGCCAGGCCAGCGGCAGCTCCACCTTCAGGAGCTGGGCGGCGCGGGACATCCCGATACCCTTGGCGGCGTCCACCAGGGCCGGGTCGACCCCGCGCAGTCCGACGATGCAGTTGCGGACGATGGGCAGCAGCCCGTACAGCGTCAGGGCGATCACGGTCGGCGCGACGCCGAGGCCGACGAGCGGGATCAGCAGGCCGATCATGGCCAGGGAGGGGATGGTCAGCACGGTGGAGGTGGAGGTGACCGCGATGTTCCCGGCCCAGGCGCTGCGGTAGGTGAGGACGCCGATGGCGATGCCGAGGGCGGTCGCGATCAGCATGCACTGGAAGACGGCGCTGACGTGCTGGAAGGCGTCGGTGAGCAGCTGCTGGTGGCGGTTGGACAGGTAGGACCAGAAGCTCACGCCGCGTCACCTCGTCGGGTCGGGGGCCGGGAACCGGCCGGGTCAGTCGTCCTCGGCCGCCTGTTCGACCAGGGGAATGATCCGCAAAGGCACGGGATTCTCCATGACGATCGCCGTCGAAGCACGAACAATGCCATCAAACCCGACAACCCGGTCGATCACCCGCTGAAGGTCCGCGTTGGACCGGGCCACGAGCCGGCACAGCATGTCCCCCTGCCCGGTCGTGGTGTGCAGCTCCAGGACCTCCGGTACCCCGTTCAAGTGGGCCCGCACATCGGCGCCTTGGCCCTGTTTGATCTCCAGTGTGGCGAAGGCGGTCACCGGGTATCCCAGGGCCGCCGGATCCACCTGCGGCCCGAAGCCGCGGATGACTCCGTTCGACTGAAGCCGGTCCAGCCGGGCCTGGGCGGTGCCGCGGGCCACGCCGAGCCGCCGCGACACCTCCAGGACGCCGATGCGGGGCTCGCGGGCGAGCAGCACGATGAGCCGGCCGTCGAGCTCGTCGATTCCCATGATCACCTCCGGGGTGGTCGGTCGGTAGTCATAGTGCGCAGATATCCCAGCCATCCTCGGCCGAGAGTGTGCATCTTGTACAGCAGAAATGGAAACTATTGCGCAGCTTGTGGAACGGCGGGACTCTGCGGTCATGACTGAGACCCAGCCGCTCGAGACCACTCCGCGCACCGCCCGTGAGGCCGACCCCTTCCCGGTGAAGGGCATGGACGCGGTCGTCTTCGCCGTGGGCAACGCCAAGCAGGCCGCGCACTACTACTCCACGGCCTTCGGCATGAAGCTCGTCGCCTACTCCGGACCGGAGAACGGCACGCGCGAGACGGCCAGCTACGTCCTGACCAACGGCGCCGCGCGCTTCGTCCTGACCTCGGTCATCAAGGCGTCCACCGACCGGGGCCGCTTCCTCGCCGAGCACGTCGCCGACCACGGCGACGGCGTGGTCGACCTCGCGATCGAGGTCCCCGACGCGCGGGCGGCCTACGCCTACGCCGTCGAGCACGGCGCGCGCGGCCTCGACGAGCCGTACGAGGTCAAGGACGAGCACGGCACGGTGGTCCTGGCCGCCATCGCCACCTACGGCCAGACCCGCCACACGCTCGTCGAGCGCGGCGACTACACCGGCCCGTACCTGCCGGGCTACGTCGCCGTGGAGCCGATGGTCGAGCCCCCGGCCAAGCGCACCTTCCAGGCCATCGACCACTGCGTGGGCAACGTCGAGCTCGGCCGGATGAACGAGTGGGTGGCCTTCTACAACAAGGTCATGGGCTTCACGAACATGAAGGAGTTCGTGGGCGACGACATCGCCACCGAGTACTCGGCGCTGATGTCGAAGGTCGTCGCGGACGGCACCCTGAAGGTGAAGTTCCCGATCAACGAGCCTGCGATCGCGAAGAAGAAGTCGCAGATCGACGAGTACCTGGAGTTCTACGGCGGCGCCGGCGTCCAGCACATCGCGCTCGCGACCAACGACATCGTCGCCACCGTGCGCGCGATGCGGGCGGCCGGCGTGCAGTTCCTGGACACCCCCGACTCGTACTACGACACCCTCGGCGAGTGGGCCGGCGAGACCCGGGTGCCGGTCGAGACCCTGCGCGAGCTGAAGATCCTCGTCGACCGCGACGAGGACGGCTACCTGCTGCAGATCTTCACCAAGCCGGTGCAGGACCGGCCGACCGTCTTCTTCGAGATGATCGAGCGCCACGGCTCGATGGGCTTCGGCAAGGGCAACTTCAAGGCCCTGTTCGAGGCGATCGAGCGAGAGCAGGAGAAGCGCGGCAACCTCTAGCCAGTGCGGCGGGCCGCAAGGCTCCGGGCCGGACGGCGCCGCGCGCCGTCCGGCCCGCGCTCAGCGGCCCGCCGAGCTCGCCTTCGGCACCGGCTCAGGCACCCGCTTCGCCGCCTGCTTCGCCACCGGCTTCGCCTTCGGGAGCTCCGGGGCCACCCACGGTGTGGCCGGCTGCATGTTCTCCGGGCCGCCCGCCGGCGGCTGACCGATCGACGCGAGGGCGTCCTTGGCCAGCGGTCCGTGCACCGGCGAGAACCGCGGGTTCGTGCGCAGCGTCTCCTGGAGGTGGCGCCGTGCCGCGGCCTCGTCGCCCAGCGCCCGCTCGATCATCGCCCGGTGGTAGGAGAACTCCGCGAGCCGCAGCCCCTGCTCGGTGGCCTTCTTCGCGTACTCCAGCGCCGACGTGTCGTCGCCGGCCTTGTGCAGCGCCCAGCCCAGCGCGTCCGCCACCGGCAGGCTCTTGTGCCGGGCCCACTCCGCCGTGAGGCGCCGTACCGCCGCCGCCGGTTCGCCGTGGTCCGCCTCGAACCGGCCGAGGACCAGCTCCTCGTTGACACCGCTCTGCGCGGTGCCCCGGGCGACCTGCGCGGTGAGGCCCCCGTACACCGCCCGCGCTTCCTCCCCGCGGCCCAGCGACTCCAGCAGCTCGCCCAGCTCCAGCGACAGCCCCGGTGAGGCGGCCCGTCCCAGCGCCAGCCGGTAGTCCCGTACCGCTTCCCCGCCCCGCCCCAGCGCGGCCAGCACCCGCGCCCGGCCGCCCAGGGCGTCGGCCTGCGCCGGATCGGTGCGCAGCGCGCCCTCGTACTGGCGCAGCGCCTCCTGCTCGTCGCCGCGCTCCCAGGCCAGCTCACCGAGCCGGAACAGCACGTACGCCTTCTCCGCCGGGGCCTTCGCCGCGCCTGCGGCGTGCTCCATGGACATGGTCGCGTCCTCGCGCCAGCCGCGGTCCCGGTAGACCTGCGAGGCCCGGACGAAGGCCACCAGCCCCGGCCGCAGGTCCACCAGCCGTTCCATCGCCTTCTCGGCCGCCTTGTAGTCGCCGAGCCCCGCGTACGCGTCCACGAGCACCGGGTACGCCGTCCACCGCTTGGGCGCTTGCGCCCGTACGAGCTCGCCCCACCGCTTCGCGGTCCCGTAGTCGCGCCGGGCATTGGCCAGCGCGCCCATGCCCGTCATCGCGTCGAAATTGCCCTTCTCGGCCGGGCGCACCTCCAGCGAGCGCTTCAGCGCGTTCTCCGCCTTCGGGTACCAGGCGGGCTCGGCCGTCCGGCGCGCCTGCTCCAGGTACGCCGACCCGAGCACCGCCCACGAAGCGTCGTCGTCCGCGTGCCCCGCCAGCCACTTCTCCCGGTCCGCGACCAGCGCCGAAAGGTCGACCGCCGCCGCGGGCGCGCCCATCCCGACCGCCGCGCGGGCCCGCTCGTCGGGCCCCGGCGGGCGGGCGTCGTCGCCCACGCGGGCCGGCCGGATCAGCAGGGCTCCGGCGATCAGGACCACCGCGACCGCCGCCGCCACGAGCGTCTTGCGGCCGGTGAAGGTCACGGGCGGGGCAGCCTGCCGCTGCCTTTCATGAGAGACGGGGGCCTCACGCATAGGGTCCATGGAGTCACTGTGCGTCAATATGAAGAGTTCGCGGAGGTGTCCGAAGAACGTCGTGGGCGTGTTCACACCGATGGCCCCGACTGTCACGCTGGCCCCATGGACGACCAACATCCCACCCCGCTCCGCTCCCAGCCCGAGGCCCGGTCCGCGTCCCCCTCCGACTCCCGCGCCGACTCCCGGCTCCACGCGCTGCTCCTCGAAGGGCTGCCGCCCGAGGCCCTGCTCACCGACCCCCAGGTGACCGCCTCCTACGCCACCGACATGGCGAGCTTCTGCGCCGCCGGCACCCCCGCCGCGGTCGTCCTGCCCCGCACCACCGAGCAGGTCCAGCACGTCCTGCGCACCGCCCACGCGCTACGCGTCCCCGTGGTCCCGCAGGGCGCCCGCACCGGCCTGTCGGGCGCGGCCAACGCCTCCGACGGCTGCATCGTGCTGTCCCTCGTCAAGATGGACCGGATCCTGGAGATCGACACCGTCGACCGGATCGCCGTCGTCGAACCGGGAGTCGTCAACGCCGTCCTCTCCCGCGCCGTCGCCGAGCGCGGCCTGCACTACCCGCCGGACCCCTCCAGCTGGGAGCAGTGCACCATCGGCGGGAACATCGGCACCGCCGCCGGCGGCCTGTGCTGCGTCAAGTACGGGGTCACCGCCGAATACGTCCTCGGCCTCGACGTGGTCCTCGCCGACGGCAGGCTCCTGAGCACCGGCCGGCGCACCGCCAAGGGCGTCGCGGGCTACGACCTCACCCGCCTGTTCGTCGGCTCCGAGGGCAGCCTCGGCGTGGTCGTGAAGGCCGTACTCGCACTGCGCCCCGCGCAGCCCCGCCAGCTCGTGCTCGCCGCCGAGTTCCCCTCGGCCGCGGCCGCCTGCGAGGCCGTCTGCGCCGTCATGGAGGCCGGTCTGACGCCCTCGCTGCTGGAACTGATGGACCGTACGACCGTCCGCGCCGTCAACGCGCTGGGCAAGATGGGCCTGCCCGACACCACCGAGGCCCTGCTGCTCGCCGCCTTCGACACCCCGCACGCGACGGCCGACCTGGCCGCCGTGGGGGAGCTGTGCGCCGCCGCCGGGGCGACCGCCGTCGTACCGGCCGAGGACGAGGCGGAGTCGGAACTGCTGCTCCAGGCCCGGCGGATGGCCCTGCCCGCGCTGGAGGCCCTGCGGCCGGCGACGATGATCGACGACGTGTGCGTACCGCGGACGCGGCTCGCCGAGATGCTGGAGGGCACCGCCGCCATCGCCCGGGAGCACGAACTGCTCATCGGGGTCTGCGTGCACGCCGGGGACGGCAACACCCACCCCATCGTCTGCTTCGACCCGGCCGACGAGGACGAGACCCGGCGGGCCCGCGCGTCCTTCGACGGGATCATGGCGCTCGGACTCGCGCTCGGCGGGACCATCACGGGGGAGCACGGGGTCGGCGTCCTGAAGAAGGAATGGCTCGCCCGCGAACTCGGCCCGGTGGGCCTGGAGATGCAGCGCGCCGTCAAGCACGCCTTCGACCCGGAGGGACTGCTCAATCCGGGCAAGCTGTTCTGACCGGATCGCTCCCCGTCTCCTCACTCCCCGTCCGCTCGCTCTCCGTCCGCTCACTCCCCGTCCACCGATTCGTCCGACGGCCACGGGTCCCGCATCCACAGGTCGTCGGCCGGCGTCGGGGCGAGCAGCTCCGCCAGCGCCGCGTCCAGGCCGAGCCGGTCGACCTCGGTGCCGGGCGGCACGATCCGCAGCGTGCGCTCCAGCCAGGCGGACACGGACGGGGCGGGAGCCTCCAGCAGGGCGTCGCCGTCGGGGGAGCTGAGCGCCATGCACAGGACGGCCTCGTCGCCGACCCTCGTGGGCCAGATCCGGACGTCTCCGTGGCCGCACGGGCGGAACACGCCCTCGACCAGCAGCTCGCGGGCGAACGTCCAGTTGACCGGGGTGCTGGAGCCGGTGTGGAAGGTGATGTGGACGGCGTACGGGTCGTCCGTGAGGTACAGGAGCCGGGCGGGGACGGGGACGCTGCGCTCGGGGGAGAGGACCAGCTTCAGTTCCAGCTCGCGTTCGATGACGGGGTGGTGCATGACGGCCTCACTTGGGTGCGGTGTACGTGTTCTGTCGGGTGCGCGGACCGGGAACCGGCCCCCACACCCTGAGGGAGCGCCGAAGCGGCCGGGTATGACGCGACTTCGCGGGGCAAAACGCGGATTGGCCGAATTCTGTCGGGTGACCGAAATCGTGCGTACGAGACCGCGTTCGCTCAAAGGCTTGGATTCTCCCGTTACCGGACCTGCCGGGGGGCGGTTCTTGGCTATGGTCCACCCCTGCACAAGCCTCAAGCCACGATCGGAGTTGGGGACATTGACGGCCTCCCCTGGTGACGGCGAGCACGCGGCCCGCGAGGGCTACTACCCCGATCCGTCCATCCCCGGGTACGTCAGGTTCTGGAACGGCCTGAACTGGGTCCCCGGTACGAGCCGCCCCGCGGTCGCTGCCGACGAGACGGGTCCGGTGTTCCTCGACGAGACCGGTGTGACGGAGGCGCTGCGCGAGCCCGAACGGTGGCCCGAGCCCGAGCCCCAGCCCGAGCGCGCGCCCGCGCCCGCGCCCGAAACCGCGCCGGATCCCGCACCCGGGCCCGTCGTGTGGCAGGCCGACCCCTTCCACCAGTCCGGCTTCGGAGGCCCCCGAGACGACCGCGTGTCATGGGGCCACGAGCCGCCGGCCGCCGCCCGCTCCGCGGGGATCTCACTGGCCCGCACGCCGGTGCCGGCTCCCGCTCCGGCGCACGCCGCCGCCCCCGCTCCTGCCCACGCCCCCCTTCCGGCACCCGTGCACGCTCCTCTGCCCGCGCAAGTGTCCGGCTCCGGCTCCCGTGCCGCGGAGGGCGTCGGCATCCTGTCGGCCCGCTCCCCGGTCAGGGAGGCCCCCGCGCCCGCTCCGCTCTGGCCGGCCCCGGCCGTGCCGGCGGAGCCCGTGCGGCGCGCGGCACCCGCGGAGCAGGCGCGGGCCTGGGACAACGTGGACATCGGCATGGGCATGGACATGGGCGTGGACATGGGCAGGGACGTGGACAGGGAGGTGGACGTCGACCTCGACGCCGACCGTGCGGCGCACGCGGCGCCCGCGCCGTCGGCGAAGCTCGCGGACCGCGCGCGGCGCCCCGTACCCGCCGCCCCGGCCGCGCC
>NZ_JAGGOW010000048.1 GCF_018614135.1 Streptomyces sp. ISL-66 | reverse complement strand
GACCACCGCGACCACCGCGACCGAGGTGAGGATCGGTGCGGGCGCCCGGCTCGGCGAGGTGAATTCCGCCCTCGCCGCGCGGGGGCTGGCCGTCCCTACCGGGCTGTGCCCCTCCGTCGGCATCGCCGGGCTCACCCTCGGCGGCGGGCTGGGCCTGGCCTCCCGGTCCTACGGGACCACCTCGGACCAGCTCACCGGCGCCACCGTGGTGACCCCCGACGGGACCGTCCGCGAGGTCGACGCCGACCGCGATCCGGACCTCTTCTGGGCCCTGCGCGGCGGCGGGGGCGGCAACTTCGGGGTGGTCACCGGCTTCCGCTTCCGCGCCCACCCGGTCTCCGACTGCGCCTTCGCCGAGCTGCACTGGTCCCCCGCCGAATCCGCCGCCGCCCTGGACGGCTGGCAGAGCTGGCTGGAGGGGTTGCCCGACCCGTTCTGGAGCCAGGTGGAATTCGCCGTCGACGGCGGCCCGGTCGGCGCCCCGGCCGTACGGGTGCTCTGCCTGGACGGCGGACGCGCCGAGCTGGAGCGGCAGCTCACCCGGCTGTCCGACCTCGTCGGCCGCCCGCCCCGGGACAGCTGGACCGTGGTGCGCGGCTACGGGGACACCGTCCGGGCCATGTCGGGGTGCCTCGACCTGAGTCCCGCCGAATGCCGGCTCCCCGGCACCCTGCCCGGCCACGATCCCCGCGGCCGGCTCGGCCGGGACTCGTACGCGGCCCGCTCCGACTTCTGGGCCCCGCGGGGCCTGACCCGGGGCGCGGCCGACACGGTGCTGGCGGCCGTCCGGCGCTACGCCGGGAACGTGCCGCGCGGCGGGCTCGGGGTGGTGCAGTTCGACGGGGTCTGCGGTGGCGCCCTGAACCGGTACCCGGCCGGGGCGACCGCCTTCGTGCACCGCGCCGCCGGTTTCCTCGCGCAGTACCTCGTCTACTGGCCCGGCACGGCCCCGGCCGCGGACGTCGCCCGCCACCAGGGCTGGCTCGACGGGCTCTGGCAGGACCTGCGCCCCTGGGCGAGCGGAGCCGCGTACCAGAACTACGCCGACCCGAAGCTGACCGGCTGGCGCGAGGCCTACTACGGGCCGAACCTGGCCCGCCTCGAAGCGGTCCGGCGCACCTACGACCCAGGCCGCCTGTTCCGCTTTCCCCAGGCCGTCTAGCCCCCGGCCATGTGGCTGACCCCAGGCCATGTGAATCCCGGGCCATGTGAATCCGGGCCATCAGGTCCCGGGGCCGGGAGGGCCCGCCGGCCACGACCGCGGCGGCGCCCCGGCCCTGCTCGATCCCCCTCCAGCGAAGACGAAGAGGAGACGGAAATGCGACGTGCGTTGACGGTTGCGGCGACGACGGCCGCCCTGCTGCTGCCGGCCGGGCCGCTGCCCGTGGCCCAGGCCGGGAGCGCCCCGCCGCCCGCCGGGCGGTGGTCGGCCCGGGATGCGGAGTCCTTCTGGACGCCCGACCGGATGGCGTCCGCCGTCCCGATCAGCCGCGGCGGGGCCCCGGCGGCGACCGACGGCAGGGGGCAGGACTTCGACGGCATCCCCGTGGTCGGCCGGATGTTCGTCATGAAGGGCGGCGGCGCGTACTTCTGCACGGCGAGCGTGGTCGCCTCCCCCGGCCGCGACCTGGTGCTCAGCGCGGCGCACTGCCTGCTCGGGACGGACGCCCGCCAGGTGGCCTTCGTACCGCAGTACACGGCCGGGAACCCACAGCCGTACGGGATGTTCCCGATCCTGCGCGACCCGGCCGGCCGCTCCAAGGTGTGGATCGACCCGCGCTACCGGCAGCTCGGCGCGGACAAGGGCGCCACCCTCGACGTGGCGTTCGCCCAGGTCGGCCCCGACGCCGACGGCTTCCCGGTGGAGGACGTGGTGGGCGGCAACCGCCTGGTCACGGGGGCGACGTACGCACACAAGAAGGTGTCCCTGATCGGCTACCCGGCCTCCGCCGCCCGGCCGCGGCTGTGCGTGAACCGGACGACGAAGTTCACCAGCACCGATCCGGGCATCCCCGGATCGTTCCTGCGGATCGACTGCACCGGCTACCCGGGCGGCACCAGTGGCGGCCCCTTCCTGACCCGCTTCGACGAGCGGACCGAGACCGGCGACGTGGTCGGGGTGATCGGCGGCTGGAAGACGGGCGGGGACACCCCCGACACGTCCTACAGCTCCTACTTCGGACCCGACGTCAGGAAGTTGTACGAGAAGGCTCTTGCCGGGGCAAGGGTGGCATGAGCACCCGCTCCCAGCGGGTGCGGCGCGGGTTGCCCACCGTCCGCGGGGTGGCGGGCAGCCCGTCGGCCGTGAGCGGGTCGGCGGGCGCGAGGCCGAGCTGACGGCGCAGGTCCGCGAGGGCCGTGTGGACCGGGGCGAGGATCACCTCGGCGCCCGGGTGCGCGTACGCGAGGGCGTGCGCGGCCGTCTCGATGGCCTCGGCGGCGTCCTCCGCCGCCGTCCGGCTCCATCCTCCGGGCGCGGCGTGTCCCCAGGGCGCGACGGTGTCGTACAGGTGGCAGGCGGCGTCGGCCACGGCGTCGGCCTGTTCCCCGACGCCGGGCGCAGCGATGGTCGGCAGCTCCATGCCGGATCAACGAGCGGAGCCCGCCGGGGGAACGAATCGCCCCCGGCGGACCCGTCGCCGGTGCCCCTACGAAGCCAGGGCCACGGTCGGCAGCCAGAGCGGCAGGAGGAGCAGGGACACCACCGAGCTCTTGATCACGACGGAAGCGGAGAGGTCCACGCCCACGTCGTAGCGCTGGGCGAAGATGAACAGGTTCTGCGGGGTCGGCATCGCCGCGATCAGCACGAGGTACGTCAGCCACTCGCCCCGGACCCCGAACAGCGCCCCGCACACCGCCCACGCCAGCAGCGGGAAGACCAGGCATTTGAAGCCTATGAGCGCCAGCTCCTCGCGCGTGGTGCCCCGGATGTCGAGGCCGATGCCGCCGAGGTGGAGGCCGAGGGCGAAGAGGGCCACCGGGGAGGCGCTGTCGCCGACGAAGGCGGCCCCGTCCAGCACCACCTCGGGGACGTGCACGGAGAGCAGGTTGAGCAGGATCCCGGCGTTGCAGGCGAGCACCAGCGGGGTGACGAGGGAGGAGCCGACGGCACGGGTCAGCCGCTGGGCGGGACCGCCGGCGCCCGGACCGGTACGGCCCAGTTCCATGATGGAGATGACGACCAGCGACAGTACGCAGACCTGGAAGAGCAGGACCGGGAAGATCGGGGCCGCCGTCCCGAAGAAGGTGATGAAGACGGGGACCGCGAAGTAGGCGGTGTTGACCTGGACCCCGGCCATCACGCGCAGTGCCACGTCGCGGGGCTCCCGTATGCCGGCCAGGGCCGAGGCGGCGGCCAGGGCCCCGACCGCGAGGGCGGCGGCCGTCGCGTAGCCGCCGATGGCCCGCCAGTCGAAGAGGGCGGAGAGGTCGGCGGCGTAGATGTTGCCGAACAGGTAGCAGGGGACGGCGAAGAGGAAGGCGTAGTCGGCGAAGGCCTTGGAGGCCTCGGCGGGAACCACCTTGCGGCGCGCGAGCAGCACGCCGGCCCCGAAGGCCAGGACGACCGGCATCAGTTTCTCGAGCGCGGCTGCCCCGCCCATACGTACCCGCTCCCCGCCGTGCCGTGCCGTGCCGTGCCGTGCCGTGCTGCGCCGTAGCCACCCGGGCCGGGCGCAGTCTATGTCGATCACGTCGGAAGCCCGACGGGGTGGGGCCCTCGGGGCTCGGTTCCCCTCACGGGCATTCCTGGTCGCCGCTGATCCCCGGGACGAGGGCACCGGGACGAGGGCGCCGGGACCGGGGCCGTGACGCACGTGGGTGCATAAGGTGGACCGATCATGAGCGACCGAGCCCGATTCCGATCCCCGTCCGCCAAGGCGGCCGCAGCCGCAGCAGCCGGCGGCGCCTCCGGTACAGCCGCCTCCGGTGCCGCCGCCTCCGCCGCCCGGGCACCCCGCGCACCGGGCCAGCTGGCGGTGGCGCTCCGTACGCCCGCGCGGGCGGCCGAGCCGCTGTTCGCCCAAGCGCCCAAGGCCTGGCAGCGGATGCTGCCGTACGCCGTGACGGCGGCGTGCGTGATGGCGCTGCTCCCGGTCACGATCGTGGTCCTGACCAACGACTACAAGGCGGGCGGCGGCTGGGCCGGCGCGCTCGGCGTGGCTCAGACGGTGCCGCTGCTGCTCGCCGTGACGCGGCCGCTGCCCGCGTGGGCGCTGGTGCTGTTCGCGGACGTCGTCGGGGCCGTCGTGCTGACGCAGGCCGATCAGGTGGCCCGGCACTCCTGGCCGTGGACCCCCATGGTGATCATCGGCTACCTGGTGCTGATGGCTTGTCTGGGGCTGCGCGAGTCCATCCGGACCCTGGTCGGAGTGTGGCTGGCGACCGGGGCGGCCGGGGTGGTGCTGGGCTTCTTCCAGCCGGCCGGGGTGCTCAACACGGTGGCCCTGCTGTTCGTGCTGAGCGGGGTCGTCCTCGCGCTGACGGGTGCGCTGCGCGGGCTCGGGGACGCGCGGCAGAGGATCGCCGAACAGGAGAGCATCAGCGAGGCCGAGCGGGCCCGGCGCACGCTGCTGGAGGAACGGGCCAGGATCGCACGGGAGTTGCACGACGTGGTGGCCCACCACATGTCGGTGATCACGGTGCAGGCGGATTCGGCGCCCTACCGGCTGCCCGGCATGGCGGAGCCGGTGCGGGAGGAGTTCGCGGCGATCGCGGCGAGCGCGCGGGAGTCGCTGGGCGAGATGCGGCGGCTGCTGACGGTCCTGCGCGGCGACGAGACGAACGGCCGCGATCTCACCCCGCAGCCGGGGCTCGGGAAGCTGCAACAGCTGGTGGAGGCGACCGTACGGGCCGGACAGCCGGTGGAGTTGTCGCTGGCCGCGGGCACCGCGGAGGCGGCGCCGCCGGCCGTGGACCTGTCCGCGTACCGCATCGTGCAGGAGGCCCTGGCGAACGTGGTGCGGCACGCGCCGGGGGCGCCGACCCGCGTATCGGTGACCTTCGACGCCGACGAGGTGCTCGTGCTCGTGGTCAACGGACCCGCGCGGGACGCGGTGGTGGCGCTGGAGACCTCGGGCACCGGGCACGGTCTGGTGGGGATGCGCGAGCGCGTACGGTTGACGGGCGGGACGCTGGACACCGGCCCGCTGCCCGACGGCGGCTTCCGGGTCGCCGCCCGGCTGCCCCTGCTCCCCCTGAACGAGACGGACGAGGACGCGAGTTGACCATCCGGGTGATCATCGTCGACGACCAGGCCATGGTGCGGGCGGGATTCGCCGCGCTGCTGTCGGCGCAGGCCGACATCGACGTGGTGGGCGAGGCGCCCGACGGTCGCCAGGGCGTCCAGGTCTCCCGCACCGTCCACCCCGACGTGGTGCTGATGGACGTACGGATGCCGGAGATGGACGGGCTGAGCGCCGCGCGCGAGCTCCTCGATCCCCCGCCGGGCGTGGTGCACCGGCCGAAGGTGCTGATGCTGACCACCTTCGACATCGACGACTACGTGTACGAGGCGCTGCGCGCCGGAGCCTCCGGGTTCCTGCTGAAGGACGCCCCGCCGGCGGATCTGATCGCGGCGGTCCGGGTGGTCGCCTCCGGCGAGGCACTGCTGGCGCCGTCGGTGACCCGGCGGCTGATCGCGGACTTCGTCGAGCGGCGGCCGGCGCCGCGCAAGAACCCGGCGCTGCGGCTGAACGGCCTGACGCCGCGTGAGACCGAGGTACTGGAACTCATCGCGCGCGGGCTGTCGAACCAGGAGATCGCCGGACACCTGGTGCTCGCCGAGCAGACGGTCAAGACCCACATCGGGCGGGTGCTGGGCAAGCTGGACCTCCGGGACCGGGCCCAGGCCGTGATCTTCGCCTACGAGGCGGGGCTGGTGCGTCCGGGCGACGGCCGCAGCGCCTGATCCTCCGGATCCGTCGGAGCCACCTCCAGCTCCACCTCCGGCTCCGGCTCCGGCTCCACCTCCAGCTCCGGCTCCGGCTGCGTCGTCTCTCCTCCACCCCCTACCGGGGTATGACATGGGGGTTGGCTCCCCGGTCCGACGCCCCCACCGGTAGCTCCTTCTTACCTTCCTCCTCGTCACGAGGAGAGGAGAAGGGGCATGCGCCGCTTCGCAAGGACACTGGTCACGGCCGCACTGGCGGCGGCCGTCGTCACGGGCACCGCGGGATGGGCCTCCGCCGGAACCCAGACGGCGGTCACCGGCCCGCCGCCGGGCACCGCGTCCTGGCTCGCCTCCGCGGTGGCCGGGCAGCCACTGCCGGATCCGGCGCGGACGTCGCCGCGCGAGGTCGCGCGGTTCTTCGCCGCGCTGGACGGGGAGCGGGCGCAAGGCCTCGTACGGTCCCACCCGCTGGTGGTGGGCAATCTCGACGGGGCCCCGATCACCCTCAGGTACGAGGCCAACCGGCTGGTCGTGCTGGCGACGGGCGAGGCCCGCTTCGCCTCCCTCGCCGCGCCCGGCCGGCAGATCCTGGCCTTCGACCCGCGCGGACGGGGCCAGGTCGCCGAGGTGTTCGGGGACCTGGGGCGGGCCGCGCACGTCGCGGTGGTCGTGCCCGGCTCGGACAACGACGCCGCCGGCTACGACCGCGGGCGCGCCCCGTACGCGGGACCGGCCGGCATGGCACGCGCCCTGCGCTCCGCGGCCGGGGACGCCACCGCCGTCATCGCGTGGACCGGCTACACCAGCCCCGTAGGCGTCGGGCTGGACGCGGCCGACGGGCGTCTCGCCCGGGCCGGGGCCGTCCGGCTGGCCCGGTTCACGCGGGGGCTCGACGCGGTCGGCGCCCCCGACCCGGTGCTGTTCTGCCACAGCTACGGCTCTGTGGTGTGCGGGCTGGCGGCCCGGCACACCGACGCCACCGACATCGTGGTCTTCGGCTCTCCCGGCATGCGGGCCGGCACCGTCGCGGACCTGCGCACCGGGGCCCGCGTCTGGGCGGCCCGCGGGCCCGGTGACTGGATCTCGAACGTGCCGAACGTCGAGTTCGCGGGGCTGGGCCACGGCGCCGACCCCACCTCGGCGGCCTTCGGGGCGCGCCGGATCCCCGCCGCCGACGTGGCGGGCCACACCGGCTACTTCACGCCCGGCACCCAATCCCTGAAGGCCTTCGCGGCGATCGCCACGGGAGGGACCCGATGAAGCTACTCACCACGGCGCGGGCGACCGCCGACCGGATCGAAGCGAAGACCCCGGCCCACCGCGACCGGGCGATCGACGGACTGCGGGCCCTGGCCCTGCTGGCCGTGCCCACCGGGCACTGGCTGCTCGGCGGTCTCACCCTCGACTCCGACGGCGCCCTGCACAACGCCAGCCCGCTCTCCGCCTTCGGCGGCCTGGCTCCGGCCGGCTGGGTGTTGCAAATGCTCGGCATCTTCTTCCTCGTGGGCGGCTACGCCTCGGTGCTCTCCTTCCGGCGGCGCACCGGCTCCGCGGGCGCGTGGCTGAAGGGCCGCATCGCCCGGCTGGGGCGGCCGGTGCTCGGGGTCACGGCGGTGTGGGCGCTGGCCGCGCCGGTCCTGTACCTGGCCGGGGTGCCGGAGGCCACGCTGCGGACCGGGGCGACGCTGGTGATCCAGCCGCTGTGGTTCGTCGGCGTGTACGTGGTGGTCACCGCCCTGACGCCGTACTGCGTCCGGGCGGCGCACCGGCTCGGCGGCTGGGCGGCTGCCCCGCTGCTCGCCTCGGTCGCGGTGGTCGACTTCCTGCGCTACGGGCCCTTCGCGGACTCGGTGCCGGGCTGGCTGGCGCTGGTGAACATCCTGCCGGGCTGGCTCTTCGCGTACCAGCTGGGCGTGTCGTGGGGCGAGGGCCGGATCGGCCGGCGCGGGGCGTGGCTGCTGCTGGCGGGCGGCGGCGCGCTGTTCGCGGCGCTGCTGGTGGTCTTCCACTACCCGGCGTCGATGGTCGGCGTACCGGGTGAGGCGCGGACCAACTCGCATCCGCCGTCGCTGCTCGTGGTGGCGCTGGCGGCGGCCCAGTCGGGGGCGGCGATCCTGCTGCGGGACCGGCTGGCGCGGCTGCTGGCCCGGCCTGCGCTGTGGGCGCCGGTGGTCGTGATCAACCTGTGCGCGATGACGATCCTGTGCTGGCACCAGACGGCGATGCTGGCGGCCGCCGTGCCCGGTTCTTTCGTGGGCGGACTGGCGGGGCTGACGACGGCTCCGGACAGCCTGGGGTGGATCGTGGCGCGGCTGGCGTGGATGCCGGTGTTCGCGGCGCTGCTGGTGGGGATCGCCCGGTACGCCCGCCGGTTCGAGCAGCCGTGGACGAAGGCCTCGGCGGTGCGCGGGACGGCGGCGGGCTTGCTGGCGGCCTCGTTCGCGGTCTTCGCGCTGGGTCTGGCGTAGCGTCCGGGGAGGCAGCCCCCCGGTACGAGACGAGAGCGCCGCTCTCGGGAGGGAGCGGCGCTCTCGTCTCGTCTTGTGCTCGTCTTGTGCTCGCCTTGCGCTCGTCCTGCGCTCGTCCTGCGCTTGCCGTGTCCCGTGGTCAGGCGATGGAGGCGGCGACGATGCCCGCCACTGCGATGTTGCAGGAGGCCGTCACCCACACGGCGGGGTGCGGCTCGGGGTCGACCACTATGGCGCCGAGCTTGCCCGGGGTCACCAGGTCCAGCACCAGGAAGGCCACCCCCATCAGGACGAGGCCGAGGACGCCGAAGGCCGCGGTGGAGACCAGGCCCTTGCCGAAGTCGGCGTAGGTCGTCCAGATCGAGGTGAAGACGATGCCGCCGATGCCGAGCAGCGCGGAGCTGAGCAGGACGGCGGCGTTCCGGTTGCGCTCCTCCCAGATCTGCTTCGGCAGCTTGCCGGGGGTCAGCACGTCCACCAGCACGATGCCGAGGATGAGCAGCACCAGGCCGACGCCGCCGAAGGCGGTGGTGCGACCAAGTCCGTTGATGATGTCGCTCATTGAGAAGCCGTCTCCGGGTGGGTAGGAAGTACGTCGCGTGCCCTGTCGTCGCGGTGGCCGAATCTATCGCACGCGGTGCCGTCGGACGAGCGGGAGTTGGTCACGCATCGGGGTGAGAGGCGCCTCTCTCCTTGACCTCGACTTTGGTTGAGGTCGTACGGTTCGGGTCATGGACATGGAAGTCACCGCCTGGACCTCGCTCCACAGCGCGATCAACGCCCAGCAGGAGCGGCGCCCGCTCTCGCGGGCGAGCTTGCGCCGGATCGCCTCCTTCGCCCTCCCGCACCGCCGCGGGCTCACGCTGTTCCTGCTGCTCAGCGTGGTGACCGCCTTGCTTGCGGTGGCCACTCCGGTGCTCGCGAGCCGCGTGGTCACGGCGATCGTCGAGGGCCGGGAGAGCGGCACCGTCACCCGCCTCGCCCTGCTCATCGCTCTGATCGCGGTCGCGGAGGCGGCCCTCGGACTGCTCATCCGACGGCTGTCGGCCACGCTCGGCGAGGGGCTGATCCTGGACCTGCGCACGGCGGTCTTCGACCACGTGCAGCGGATGCCGGTGGCGTTCTTCACCCGGACCCGTACGGGTGCGCTCGTGAGCCGCCTGAACAACGACGTGATCGGCGCGCAACGGGCCTTCAGCAACACCCTGTCGGGTGTCGTGGCCAATACCGTGACCCTGCTGCTGACGCTGACCGTGATGCTGGGCATCTCCTGGCAGATCACGCTGCTGGCCCTCGCGCTCCTGCCGGTGTTCGTGCTGCCGGCCCGCCGGATGGGCGCGAAGATGGCCTCGATGCAGCGGGAGGCCTCGGCGCTGAACGCGTCGATGGGCACGCAGATGACGGAACGGTTCTCCGCGCCGGGCGCGACGCTGGTGAAGCTGTTCGGGCGGCCGGCCGACGAGTCGGCCGAGTTCGCGGCGCGGGCGGCCCGGGTACGGGACATCGGGATCCGCACGGCCATGGCCCAGTCGGCTTTCATCACCGCCCTGACGCTGGTCTCGGCGCTGGCCCTGGCGCTCGTCTACGGCCTGGGCGGCTACTACGCCCTGCGCGGCACCCTGGACGCGGGGTCCGTCGTCGCCCTCGCCCTGCTCCTGACGCGGCTGTACGCGCCGCTGACCGCACTCGCCGGGGCGCGGGTCGAGGTGATGAGCGCCATGGTGAGCTTCGAGCGGGTCTTCGAGATCCTCGACCTGAAGCCGCTGATCTCCCAGAAGCCGGACGCCCGGCGGGTCCCTGACGGTCCGGTGACGGTGGAGTTCGACGGGGTGTCCTTCGGGTACCCGTCACCCGACAAGGTCTCGCTCGCCTCCCTGGAGGAGGTCGCGACCCTCGATGCCCGCGGCGGCACGCAGGTGCTTCACGAGGTGTCCTTCCGTGCCGAGCCCGGACAGATGATCGCCCTGGTCGGCTCGTCCGGCGCCGGCAAGTCGACGATCGCGCAGCTGCTGCCCCGGCTGTACGACGCCGACGCGGGCGCGGTCCGGCTCGGCGGGATCGACGTACGGGACCTCACCGCCGACTCCATCCGCGAAACCCTGGGCATGGTCACGCAGGACGGCCACCTCTTCCACGAGTCGGTACGGGCCAACCTGCTGCTGGCCCGCCCCGACGCGGCGGAGGAGGACATCTGGGAGGCCTTGCGCCGCTCGCGCCTCGACGGCCTCGTGGCTTCCCTGCCGGACGGTCTCGACACGGTCGTCGGCGAGCGCGGCTACCGGCTGTCGGGCGGAGAGCGCCAGCGGCTGACCATCGCCCGGCTGCTGCTGGCCAGGCAGCGGGTGGTGATTCTGGACGAGGCCACCGCCCATCTGGACTCCACCTCGGAGGCCGCGGTCCAGGAGGCCCTCGGCGAGGCCCTCTCGGGCCGGACCGCCGTGGTGATCGCCCACCGGCTCTCCACGGTCCAGGCCGCGGACCTGATCCTGGTGGTCGAGGAGGGCCGGATCGTGGAACGCGGCACTCACAGCGAGCTGTTGGCGGTGGGCGGACGGTACGAGGAGCTGTACCGCACCCAGTTCGCGCCGGCCGCCACGCCGCGCGCGGACACCGTCCCGGGCGGCGCGACGACCGTGTCCGGCGGATGATGGCGCGTCGCTACCGGTGATCGGGCACGTAGAGCCGAAGCCGGCAGGGATGCGCGCCGTACGGTTTGAGGCGGCCGATGCGCCACACACCGTCGCCGCGGCGACCCGCTACCACCCCCGCGAGCGGACCCGGTCGGCGATCTGACGCCACGTCATCTTCCATTGCAAGACCGAACCGTCCACCATTCGGTCGCACCCTTGTCGGGAAAGCCGGTTCGGGCAAAGATTCCTATCAATCCGATGGGGAAGGTGGGGATTCGGTGGAGCAGCCGGGCGACACCTCCCAACAACGTTGCGGAGTACCCGACATGACCGCCGCCATCCCCCCTGGGACCGCCGTCCGCCTCCGCCCAGCTCCCGCGCCGCGCGGTGGCATCCGGGTCTGCCAGTGACGCCCGCGGCGACCACACCGAGCACCGCCGGCCGCCGGTCCACCGACGAGCAGCGCCGCGCAGCACTCCTGCGTACGGCCCGCGACGTGGCGGACGACCTCGCCGCGGACGCCATCGCCCGTGACCGGGCGGGCAGGCCGCCGACCGACGAAGCGGCCCGGCTCCGCGAGGCCGGGCTGCTCGCGGCCCTCACCCCGCCCGGGCCGGGCCGCGGGGCGGACTGGCGTACCGGCTGCTCCGTCGTACGGAAGATCGCCGCGGCGGACAGCTCCGTCGGCGACGTACTCGCCCGCCACTACGTACACACGTGGAGCGGACGCTTCTACGCGAGCCACCACCACGCGACCGCCCTCGAAGAGGAGTCGGTGCGCGAGCAGTGGCTGTGGACCGGCGCGCTCCGCGCTGCCGCACCCGACGACGACACCGACGGGCCGGACCTCACACTGAGACCGCGCGGCACCGGCCACGTACTGAACGGGCGCCGGTTCGTGGACACGGCGGTGGCCGTCGCCCACCAGATCGTGGTCGACGCCGTCTGCGCCGTGACCGGTGACGTTCTGGTCGTACGGATCCCGTCCGGCGTGCCGGGCATGACCGTCGAACCCGCCCACGACCGCCTCGGACAGCGCGTCGTCGGCGCGGGCGAGGTGGTCCTCGACCGGGTCACCGTCACCCCCGAGCAGGTGCTGGGCCGCCGGCCGCACGACGAGGAGTCGACGTCACCCTTCACCGCGCTCGCCGAGCCGGTGCTCCGGCTCGCCCTGTGCCACGTCGGCCTCGGCATCGTCGAGGGCGCCCTCACCGAGGCACGCGACCTCAGCAGAGGCGGCCACGCGTACCGGCTGTCCGGCGCGGACCCGGACCTCTTCCTGACGTACGGGGAACTCGCCTCGGCCGCCCAAACCGCCACCGCCGTGGTCTGCCGGGCGACGGAGGTGACGGCGCAGGCCCTCGACGCAGGCGCGCAGCTCGACGCCGAGGATCCCGCGGGCGTCGCCGCCCTGGTCGCCACGGCCGAGACGGTGACCTCGAAGGCCGCCCTGCACGTCACCGCGCGGGTGCTGGAACTCGCCGACGCCCCCGGCCTGGAGCGCTTCTGGCGCAACGCCCGCGTCCTGACGGCCCACCACCCTGCCGCGCACCGCCTGCGCTCCATCGGCGAGCACTACCTCAACGGCTCGCACCGCGCCGTGGCGGCGGCCTTCCACTGACGGCCGGACCCCTCCGTCGCCGGCCACCCGGCTCCTGCCCGGCGGCCGGCGGCCCGCCCCGCCTCCCGCGACGGACGCCCCGACGGCATGAGGGATGATGTCCGCATGCGGATCTCAGCCAGGGCGGACTACGCGGTACGTGCCGCGCTGCAGCTCGCCGCGTCACAGGATGACGACCCGGTGAAGGCCGAAGCCATCGCCGAGGCCCAGGACATCCCGCACAAGTTCCTCGAAGGCATCTTGAACGACATGCGCCGGGGCGGCCTCGTGCTCAGCCAGCGCGGCGGCAACGGCGGCTACCGGCTGGCCAAGCCCGCCCGGTCCATCAGCATCGCGGACGTCATCCGCGTCGTGGACGGACCACTCGTCTCGGTGCGCGGAGTCCGCCCCCCGGACCTGTCCTACACGGGCCCCGCCCAGGCGCTCCTCCCCCTGTGGATCGCCCTGCGGGCCAACGTGCGCGAGATCCTCGACGGAGTGACGCTGGCCGACGTCGCCTCGTCCGACCTGCCCGCTGACGTGTCGGCGCTGGCCGAGGCCCCTGACGCCTGGACCAATCCCTGACCCGTCGAAGCCGAGCTCATCGAAAGGCCCGGACTCGCCGGCATCCACGACCTGTCGCTCCTCACCACCCTGATCCCCCCACTCAACCCTCGGCCCCGGCAAGGGCCTTCCGGGGCCGAGCGCAAGGTCGTCCGCGCACGCCGTGAGCCGAAGCAGCGGGCCCGCCGGATCCGGACCCGGTGTCCCCGGGCGGGGTGATCGCCCCGCCCGGCCATGGAGACTGTTCCCGCAGACGCACCTGAGGGACGATCGAGAGTGAGTGACGCCGTGAGCACTGTCGCACTGCTGGGAACCGGAATCATGGGATCGGGCATGGCCCGGAACCTGCTCCGGGCCGGCCACGAGGTCAGGGTATGGAACCGGACCCGGGAGAAGGCCGCGGCGCTGGCCGCCGACGGCGCCGTGGTCGCCGACGCGCCCGCCGAGGCGGTGGCCGGGGCCGACGTGGTGCTCACCATGCTGGCCGACGGCCCGGCGGTGGCGCGGGCCATGGCGGCGGCCGTGGAGGGCCTGACCGCCGGTCAAGTATGGGCGCAGATGGGTACGGTCGGCGTGACCGCGCTCGACGAACTGGCCGCTTTCGCGGGCGAGCACGGGCTGGTCTTCGTCGACGCCCCGGTGCAGGGCACCCGTCAGCCGGCCGAGGCCGGAACCCTCGTGGTGCTCGCCTCCGGCCCGGCCGACCCCCGCCTGGATCCGGTGTTCGCGGCCATCGGCAGCAAGGTGCTGCGGGCCGGGGACGAACCGGGCGCGGCGACACGGCTGAAGCTGGCCACAGTCGGGTACGCGATCACCGTGACGGCGGCGGTCGGCGAGGCCCTGGCGCTGGCCGAGGGTCTCGGGGTGGATACGGACCTCTTCGCGCAGGCCCTGACCGGCGGTCCGATGGACAACCCCTACCTTCAAGCCAAGATGCGGGCCGTGCTGGAAAGGGACTTCGCGCCGAGCTTCACGGTCCGGGGCGCCGAGAAGGACACCGGTCTGATCTCCGAAGCCGCCGAGGAGGCCGGGGTGCGGGTCGACCTGGCGGTCGCCGCGCGGGCGCGCTTCCACCGCGCCGACGCCCTGGGCCACGGCGACGCGGACATGGCCGCCGGCTACTTCGCGGGTTTCCCCGAGCAGCCCTGACCCGGGATCCGACCTGGTGCCGGGCCGGGTACCGACCCGGGTCCTGATCCCACGCCCGGGGGGTTCTCGGAGGGGTTTCGGTCGGCGGCGCTACGGGGCGAGCACGTCCAACTCCTCCAGGGCGCCCACCGCGATCTGCCGCGTCAGCGCCTCCGCACGGGCCGCGTCCCCCTCCCGTACCGCCTCGGCCACCCGCACGTGCAGGGTGACGGCGGCCGGGTCGGGGTCGTGGTACATCACCGCGTGCTGGGTGCGGCCGGTCAGCACCTCGGCCACGACGTCGCCCAGCCGCGCGAACATCTCGTTGCCGGAGGCGTTGAGCACGATCCGGTGGAAGGCGATGTCGTGGTGGAGGTACCCGTCGAGCTGATGGCCGCGCGAGGTACGGACCATGCCGAGGGCCGCCTCCGTGAGCTCGGCACACTGCTCCGGGGTGGCCCGGGCGGCCGCCAGCCCGGCCGCGACCGGCTCGATGGCGGAACGCAGCACGGTCAGGGAACGCAGCTGGCGCGGCCGGTCGGTGCCGGCGAGGCGCCAGCGGATGACGCGCGGGTCGTAGACGTTCCACTCCTCCGTGGGGCGGACGGTGACTCCGACCCGGCGGCGGGACTCGACCAGATGCATCGACTCCAGGACGCGTACGACTTCGCGGACCACGGTGCGGGAGGCGCCGAAGCGCTCGGCGATCTCATCGGTGCGCAGAACACTGCCGGGCGGGTGCTCCCCGGCGGTGATCGCGAGGCCGAGGGTGTCGAGCACGCGCGCATGGAGCCCCTGACCCTGGCCTCCGCGGCCGGCCTGGTCGCTGTCCGTGCCATCCGGGATGTCCGGGGCGTCCGGGCCTTCTGTGGTCATGGGCGTAAGCGTACGGTGACCCCCGGGCGGACAAAAGATGTGATGTTTTAGCCAGGACTCTTGAATACGTACTACGTAATGGGTTTCAGTGGTGCCAGGCGCCGGACGGGCCGATGTCGACGAGGACAGCGAGACGAGGTGCGCGGTGAAACGCGTCATTGTGGTGATGGGCGTGGCCGGGACAGGCAAGACGACCGTGGGCCGGCTGCTCGCCGACGCGCTCGCCCTGCCCTATGCGGAGGGTGACGCCTTCCACCCGGCGGCCAACGTCGCCAAGATGTCCACCGGCACGCCCCTGGACGACACCGACCGGTGGCCCTGGCTGGACGCCATCGGGGAATGGATGCGCAGTCGGGCCGGGCGCAGTGGCGGGGTCGTCGCCGCCTCCGCGCTCAAGCGCGTCTACCGGGACCGGCTGCGCGCCGCCTCGCCCGCCACCGTATTCGTCCACCTCACCGGCGAACGGCCGCTGATCGAGGAGCGGATGGCGGCGCGCAAGGGGCACTTCATGCCCACCACGCTGCTCGATTCGCAGTTCGACGCGCTGGAGCCGCTCCAGGCGGACGAGCTCGGCGTACGCGTCGACGTGTCCGGAACCCCGGAGGAGATCACCGCACGGGCACTGGTCGCCCTGCGCGGCCTCCCGGCAGCGGCGTCGTAGACCGCTCGGCCGCGCGCAGCCCCGTGGGCCCGTGGGCCCGTAGGCCCGTAGGCCCGTAGGCCCGACCGTTCCACCCCACACACCCGAGAACGAGAACGAAGGAACCGTCACCGTGACCAGTCTCAGCGTCGAGACTCTGGCAGCGGCCGCCGCCGAACCGATCACTTCGGCCGGCAACGCCCAGCTGGGCGTCGCCGTCCTCGCGGGCATCGCCGTCATCGTCCTGCTCATCACCCGCCTCAAGCTGCACGCCTTCCTGGCGCTGACGCTCGGCTCGCTCGCCCTCGGAGTGCTGGCGGGCGCGCCGTTGGCCAAGACCGTCGCCAGCTTCACGGCCGGGCTCGGCTCGACCGTCGCGGGCGTCGGCGTACTGATCGCGCTGGGCGCGATACTCGGAAAGCTGCTGGCCGACTCCGGCGGCGCGGACGAGATCGTCGACACGATCCTGGCCCGCGCCAAGGGCCGGGCCATGCCGTGGGCCACGGTGCTCATCGCGTCGGTGATCGGGCTGCCGCTCTTCTTCGAGGTCGGCATCGTGCTGCTGATCCCGGTGGTCCTGCTGGTGGCCAAGCGCGGCAACTACTCACTCATGCGGATCGGCATCCCGGCCCTCGCCGGCCTGTCGGTGATGCACGGGCTGATCCCGCCGCACCCCGGTCCACTGGTCGCCGTCGACGCGCTCCACGCCAACCTGGGGGTCACCCTCGCGCTCGGCGTCGTGGTCGCCCTACCCACCGTCGTGATCGCCGGCCCGCTCTTCGCCCGGTACGCCGCCCGCTGGGTGGACATCCCGGCGCCCGAGCACATGGTCCCGCAGCGCCCCTCCCAGGAGCTGGAGCACCGGCCCCGCTTCGGGGCGACGGTCTTCACCGTGCTGCTGCCGGTGGCCCTGATGCTGATCAAGGCGCTGGTCGACATCGTCGTCAACGACCCGGCCGACTCCTTCCAGCGGGTCACCGACATCGCCGGCTCCCCGCTGATCGCACTGCTCGCGGCGGTGCTGGTCGGCATGTTCACCCTCGGCCGGGCGGCCGGCTTCACCAAGGCGCGGATCTCGGTGACGGTGGAGAAGTCGCTGGCCCCGATCGCGGGCATCCTGCTGATCGTGGGCGCGGGCGGCGGTTTCAAGCAGACGCTGATCGACGTGGGCATGGGCCAGATGGTCATGGACCTGTCGAAGAACTGGGCGATCCCGGCCCTCCTGCTCGCTTGGCTCATCGCCGTGGCCATCCGTCTGGCGACGGGCTCGGCGACGGTCGCCACGATCTCGGCGGCCGGCCTGGTGGCCCCGCTCGCGGCGGGCATGTCCACGACGGAGACCGCCCTGCTGGTCCTGGCCATCGGATCGGGTTCGCTGTTCTTCAGCCACGTCAACGACGCCGGCTTCTGGCTGGTCAAGGAGTACTTCGGCATGACGGTAGGACAGACCCTCAAGACATGGTCGGTGATGGAGACCATCATCTCGGTCGTCGGCCTGGGCTTCGTCCTGCTCCTTTCCCTGCTCCTCTAGTGCTGCGGCCGGGAGGTTTGCCGACGAGTTGGGCCGCGGCGAGGTCGAGGCCGCCCGCCGCGGTCGTGCAGCGGTCGGCCAGGGTGGTCACCTCCGCGCGGAAGGCATCGGCCCGCGGGCCCTGCCAGCGCAGGTCGCCCGCGGCGCGGCGGAGCCGCTCGGCGTGCGAGCGCAGGGCGGCCGAGTGGGCGCGCAGGCCGTCGGCCGGGGCGGTGACGGGAAGGTCCCTCACAGCGCCCTCCCCGGGAGGAGGACGTCGGGGCGGCCCGGCACGCCCGTGAGGTGGGTGGCGGTGACCCGGCCCCGGAAGGCGGCCAGGGCGGCGAGGTCGGGCTCGGACTCGGGGTGGCAGCAGAGTCGGGCGGCCGGGTAGACGGTGGTGAACTCCCTGCTCAGGGAGAGTCGTTCGGCTGCGAGGGCGCCCGGGCCGCGGCCGACCAGAGCCAGTTCGGTGCCGGAGGGCACGAGGCGGCGTACGGTCGCGGCCACCGTGCGGACGTACACCACGTAGGGCTCGTACGCCTCGTCGGCATCGTACGCGTCGTGGGCCTCGTGCGAGGCTTCCACGCGGCCCGGATCCCTTGGTGGGCCGGCGAGTTGGACCACGCACCGCTCGGTCCCGTCGGCCCCGGTGACCAGCTGGAGCAGGACAGCTCCCCCGGCCGTGGCGATCAGGCCGGCGTTGCGCAGGTATCCGGCCGGGGTGCCGGTGGTGTCCGGCTCCGCGAGGAGGCCGGTCTCCGGCTCAGCGCAGGCGGGGCCGCGGTCGAAGAAGGCCAGGAAGGCGGCGCCCAGCCCGAGGAGCGGTTCGGCGGCCATGGCCCGGCCCGTGGCGACCTGCCAGCCGGCGTGGTCGTTGAAGGGGTTGTCGTCGGTCAGCGCGTTCCAGGCCAGGATGTCGGCGAAGGACGGGTTCAGCAGCGCGAAGGCCGGTCCGGCGCCCTGCCTGCGCACGAGGTCGCGGAACTCCCGCACCGCGTCCGCCTGCCGGTCGTCCTCGACGGCCCGGAGGACCACGGCCGCGTCCGGATCCTCCTTCAGGCCCGGGTTGCACGTGTTCGCGACCCGGATCCGGCCCTTGAGCCCGCACACGGCGAGGCTGACGGCGAGGTTCTCCCGGCCCGCGAAGACCCCGGCCAGCCAGCCGGCTCGCGCCACGCCCCTGCCCCGGGGGGCCCAGCCGAGTCCGGCGGGGTCGGTGAGGGCGCGCAGCAGTGTGCGCCAGGCCGCGCGGCGGCGGCTGCCGAAGCCCAGGGCGGTGAACGGCAGTCGGGAGCCGAGGGCCAGTCGGGAGGCGTAGCCGGCGGCTTCGCCGACGGCGTCGGCGGCCTCGGCCAGCTTCCGGCACAGAGCGCCCAGCTGGTCGGCGTCCGGGTCGGTGGACTCGGAGGTCGCGGCGTCGGACATGGATTCCTCGTGGGGTCGAGTGGGCCGGGTGGGCCGGCGGAATGCTCAGGATGATGTCGCGGGGCTTCAGGGTCGGCGGTTCGGCTTCCGGGGGTTCAGGTCAGCCGGCTGCTCCCCGGGGCAGCGCCCTCCGGCACGGCTGAACGGAGCCATCCGGATGCCGGCGTCCGCCTCGCGGAAAGCCCAGCTGCCCTTAACCCGGGCCCCGGGCCCGAGTCCGTCGAGGGTGGTCCCGTGGACCGTACGCATCCGTGTACCTCCGCGCAGCCGGGACCAGACGGTCGGTGATCTCGCGCTCACCGTACGTCGGCCATCGCGGGTCCGCGCTTCGGGGACCGTCGCGGCTACGGGAGCGGATCGGGCTCGGACGCGGGGTCGGCGTCGAGGTCGACGAGCAGGGCGGCGGCGTCCAGTCCGGTGGCGAGGAAGGCGGTGAAGGTCCCGTTGTGCAAGGCCCGGGGCGAGCGCTTGTGGCGGACGAGGCCGATGGCGGCGTCCGGCGCGAGGCCGATGGCGGCGTCCGGCGCGAGGCCGATGGCGGCGAGGCATTGGGCGACGACGAGGCCGGACCGGTTGTAACCGGAATGGCAGCGGACGAGGATCGTCCGTCCGGAGTCGAGCGCGGCACGGGCCGCGCCCGCGAGCCGTTGGACGGTACGGAGCTGCGCGCCCGTGAGCGGAGCGTCGGGCATCTCCGCGACCAGGTGTTCCACATGCGGGTCGGGGCCGTGGCCCGGTCGGGTGAAGAGGCTGATCGCGAGGTCGAACTCGGCGCCGACGACGACCGGCCACAGCTCCCCGGCCGGGCCGGTCCAGAGGTGGCCGCCCATCCAGAGGCCGGGGACGATCTCGTCCCACGGACTCTGCGGACCGGGCACGTCGCGGTCCCGCCGACGGGTTCTCCTCATGACCCGCCGAGAATACGACAGCCTTCCCAAGGAGGGCAGTTCAGGTGAAGACCGCATCGCGGAAGGCTGTGCGGAGCGAGTCCGACGGAGCCGTCGGCACGAGGGCGGCCCAGCGCTGTCGGCGGGGGGAGATCCAGACGGCGGGGCCTTCGCCGTGGGACCAGGCTCCCTGCGGGGCCGGATGCCAGAGGAGGCCCCGGGCAGGGATGAGCTCGCCGGTGCGGATGCGCAGCGATTCGGCGGTCCACGCGCGGCTGACGGGCCCGTCCGCCGCCGGTGCGAGGAGGTGGCTCAGGAAACGGGCGAGGTCGGCGATGGGCGCGCGCAGGGTTCCGTCGGCGGCGAAGCGGGTCCGGGTCATGCCGAGCGGGCCCCAGATCCGGTCCGCGGCGAATCCGGCGAGGGGGCTGCCGCACAGCCGCTCGGCGAGGGCGGTGAGCCCGGCGAGGGCGGACGACGGCCCGCCGCCGTGGGTGAGCAGGTGGTGGGCGGTGGTTCCGGCGGGCAGGCCGTCGCCGGCCCCGTACGCGGTGAGAGGGGTGTGCAGGCTCAGCTCCCCCGCGTCCACGAGGATCCCGATGACGGGCCAGACGGCCAGCACGGCCGTCAGCCCGCCGACATCGAGCGCACCGGCCGGGGCCGGACCTCCGGTCCCCGTTCCCGGCTCTGCCTCGGCCCCCACTCCGGCCTCGGCCCCCACTCCGGCCTCGGCCTCGGCCTTGGCCTTGGCCTTGGCTCCGGCTCCGGCTCCGGCCTCAACCATCGCGTCCGGCCCGCCCGGGCCGCCCGGACCACCGACCGCCCAGGCGGCCCCGGGATCGATGTCCCGCACCATCGCCCGGATCCGGTCGGTGTCCTCGTGCGGACCGTACGGCCCGGCCGGTACGTGGGGCCCGGTCGGCTCGGCCGGTGCCTGGGGCGCGGTCGGTTCGCTCTGCTCGGCCTGCCCGGCCCGGTCGCTCTGGAGCGTCATGGTCAGCCACGGTACGACGCCTCCCGCGCCCTCCCCCGCGCGTCGCGCGGGCCGGTCGCCGGCCGCCACCCGATTGCCCCGCGCCCATTCAGCCGGGCTCCAGGCGGCGCCTTCAGGCCGAGGCGCCGTCAGGACGCAGACGTCGTCAGGCCGCAGGCTGGCCCGGCTGATCGTGGGTCGAGCAGTGGATGCCGCCGCCGCCCGAGGCAATCGTGTCGATGGCGACCGGTACGACCTCCCGCTCGGGGAAGTGCTCCCGCAGAATGCCGCGGGCCCGGTCGTCGGCTTGACGGTCCCCGAACAGCGGCATGAAGACGGCGCCGTTGGCCACGTAGATGTTGGCGTAGGTCGCCACGAAGTCGTCTCCCCTGCCCGTGATCCTGTCCAGGTCGGGCTGCGGAAGGTCGATGATCTCGAAGCGGCGGCCGCGGGCGTCGGTCGCCTTCGACAGGACGGACTTGGCCTGGTCGGCGGAGCGCGACCAGGAGTCCGGCGGGGTTCCCGGGTGCGCGCGGTCCAGCAGGACGACCCGGGGCGCGGTGAACCGTACGAGGCTGTCCACGTGGGCGTCCGTGATGTCCTCACCGCGCACGCCGGCCAGCCACACGACCTTCTCGACGCCCAGGGTCTGCTTGAGCTCCGCCTCGATCACGTCCCGGTTCTTGCCGCGGTTGCGGCTGTCGTTGACGATCGAGCTCTCGGCGATCAGCAGGGTGCCCTCGCCGTCGGTCTCGAAGGAGCCGCCCTCGGCGACCAGCGGAGCCTGGTTCCGGGGGATCCCGTACTTCTGGAGCAGGGTGCGACCGACCGCCCCGTCGTTCTTGTGCTCCTGCTTGTCGCCCCAGCCGTTGAAGTTCAAGTCGACGCCGGTGACCTTGCCGCCCTCCTCGACGAAGACGGGGACGGTGTCCCGGGCCCACAGGTCGTCGACGGTCAGCGGGATGACCTCGACCTGGGAGCCGACGGCCCGCCGCGCCGCGTCCACCTGCTCGGGCCGGGCCATCATCACGACCGCCTCGTACTCTCCGACGGCCCGGGCGATCCTCGCGATGTCCTCGCGTACGGAACGCAGGTCTTCCTCCCAGATCGCGTCCAGCGCGGGCCAGGCCATGAAGGTGCGGGTGTGGCTCCCACTCGGCTCCCAGCCGGCGCTCGCCGGGGTCGGCCGCGGGGATTCAGTCAAGCCGTCGGGGCTTTCCCGCGCTCCCCGCGCCGCCCCCTCCGGTGCTGCCGTGCGGAACCGGCACGCGGAAGGGCGGGGCGCCCGAAGGCACCCCGCCCCGGATCACCGCCGGGTCAGCTCTTGTCCGGGCGGTCCGTGACGCGCAGGGTGTTCAGCAGGGGTTTGCCGTAGCCGCTGTGCGTGACGAAGCGGACGTTGAGGGCCCCGTCCGTGACCGTGACCGTGTATGTGCGGGTCAAGGCCGTGTACGCGCCCGCCTCGAGGGAGATGTCCAGGGACGGCAGCACTTGGGTGCCTTCCGCCAGGACGTCGAAGACGCGCTTGTTCGGCTTGGTGGAGGAGAGCTCCGCGAAGCCCAGTTCCACGGTGTAGGTGCCGTTCGGGACGTTGTCGAATCGGTACTCGTACGCGCGGCCGTGAGGTCGGCGGCGCTGTCGAGGTAGACCCAGAAGACGGCCTTCGCGGAACCGTCGAGCTGGGCGCGCAGACTCGGTTCGATCTTCCGCTCGGCCGCTCCGGGCCCGGGGGTGGGGCCGGGGTCCGGGGCGGCCGCGGCGAGGCCCGCGCCGAGGGGGAGGAGCACGGTCGCGCCGAGGGCTGCCAGCCCGGTGCGCAGGAATCGTCATCGCGATCTGGAAGATCGCCGGCTGTCGGTCCGTGCCACGTGGGGTCTCCTCGTACGCCGTGTGCAGGTCGTGCGGAAAGGGGTGTGCGTGACGTGCGCGGGTCATGCTGCGGGAGATGTCATGAGCAGTACAAGAGGGCCTAATGAGCCGATCCCCGCACCTGATCCCCGGGCCCGATCCCCACACCGGATCCCCGGACGCGATCCCCACACCCGCCCCCGGGTCGCCGTTCGGCGCCCCACGGTCCAGCCTGGTGGAATGACCGACCCCGCACTCCCGCCGCCGTCCCCCGGTGTGCGGCTCGGCACCGCGCGGGGCCGGTGGATCGTGCTGACCACCGTGCTCGGGTCTGCCATGGCGCTGCTCGACTCGACCGTGGTCAACGTCGCCCTCCCCCGCATCGGGCGGGACCTCCACGCCGATCTGGCCGTCCTGCAATGGACGGTCAACGCCTACCTGCTGACCCTCGCCGGACTGATCCTGGTCGGCGGGGCGCTCGGCGACCGGTTCGGGCGGCGACGGATCTTCGTGCTCGGGGTGGTGTGGTTCGCCGTGGGCTCGCTGCTGTGCGGGATCGCGCCGAACGCCGGGGTGCTCATCGGCGCCCGCGCCCTGCAGGGCATCGGCGGCGCCCTGCTGACACCCGGTTCGCTCGCCCTGATCCAGGGCTCGATCCACCCGGACGACCGGGCCCGCGCGGTGGGGCTGTGGTCGGGTTTCGGCGGGGTGGGCGCGGCCGTGGGGCCGTTCCTGGGCGGCTGGCTGGTGGACGGTCCGGGCTGGCGCTGGGTGTTCCTGCTGAACGTGCCGGTGGCCGCGCTGTGCGTTCCGGTCGCCCTGGGGCACGTACCGGAGTCGCGGGACCCACGGGCGCACGGGCGGTTCGACGTCGCCGGGGCCGTCCTCGGCGCGGCGGCGCTCGCCCTGCTCACCTACGCCCTGATCGAGGCCCGGTCCGGCTCCGCGCTCGTCCCGGCCGCGGCCGTCGGCGGTGTCCTGCTGGCCGGCGTCTTCGTCCGGGTCGAGCGGCGGCGGCCCGATCCGATGGTGCCGCCGGAGGTCTTCGCCTCGCGCCAGTTCACGGCCGTCAACTTGGTCACCCTGTGCGTGTACGCGGCCTTCGGCGGGTTCTTCTTCCTCGTCGTGCTCCAGCTCCAGGTGGTCTGCGGCTACTCCGCCCTCGCGTCCGGGGCCGCGCTGCTGCCCGCCACCGCCCTGATGCTGCTGCTGTCGGCCCGGTCCGCGGAGCTCGGCGAGCGGATCGGTCCGCGGATCCCGCTGACCGTGGGGCCGCTGCTGTGCGCGGCGGGGATGCTGCTGATGCTGCGGGTCGGCCCGGAGGCCTCGTACGTACGGGACGTGCTGCCGGCCCTGATCGTGATGGGCATGGGCATGGTGACCTTGGTGGCTCCACTGACGGCCGCCGTCCTGGCTTCGGTGGATCCCGGCCGGGCGGGTCTGGCCAGCGGCGTCAACAACGCCGCCGCGCGCGCCGCGGGGCTCCTCGCGGTGGCCGCCCTGCCGCTGCTGGCCGGGATGGGGCCGGAGGCGTACCTGTCGGCCGGCGCCTTCGACGCCGCGTTCGGGCGGGCGATGCCCTGGTGCGCGGGGGTGCTGGTGGCCGGAGCCGCCCTGGCGTGGGCGACCGTACGCTCGCCCGCTCCGGGGGCGTGCCACGCGCAGTGCCGTACCCACTGCGCGGTGACCGCCCCGCCGCTCGAACCCCCGGGAGCGGCGAAGCGGTGATCCGCGGACCGGCTGCCCCACAACACAGCAAGATATGCGCGGCATTTTCTTGTCCTCATCGAATTCTTCCATTGATCTGTGACGTGGTGGACGAGAAAGCCTCCGCTTTCCCGTGGTACGGGGAGGTCGCCATGTGCTGGAGCGCGACCGCCGATCTGACGGCGGGCACGGCCATCACCGCCGTCGGGATCGCCTGCCTGGTCCGCACGCGCCGGATCCGGGGCCTGCCCGTCGCCGCGCTGCCGCTGATCCTGGGTGCGCACCAGCTGGTCGAGGCCGCCGTCTGGCGCTCCGGCGGTGGCTGCGGCCCGGCCACCACCGCCTGGGCGGTGATCGCACTGCCGCTGCTGGCGGCGTGGGTGCCGCTGGGGGTGCTGCTCGCCGCCGCCCCCGCGTTCCGTCCCCGCCTGTGGTGGCCGGTGGCCTCGGGACTGGCCACCGGCGCATACCTCTCGTACTGCCTGGCGACGCGGCCGGTGAGCGCCGAAATCCGCAGCCACGTCCTCGGGTACGGAGTGCATGTTCCATGGATGGCGCCGACTCTTGCGGCCTATCTGTTCGCCACGCTCGGCTCCCTGTCGATGTCCGGTGACCGCCTGCTGCGCGTAATCGGCGCGCTCATGGCGGCCGGGGCGCTGGTCTGCGCGGTGCTGTGGAGGCTGGAATTCGCCTCCACCAGGTGCGCCTTCGGCGGCCGCCGCGGCCGCGCTGATCCTGGTCTGGACCGGCCGTCGCGAGGGTTCCCCTTGTGCACGCAAGACCCTCGCGCGGAGATCGCCGGGTCTGTAACACCGGTACGGGCGGCGAACAGACCGCTGGGTGAAGGTAAAAAGATTCCGGCACCGATCGTGGGCTCGCCTGCGGTTCGCCGCTTTTCGGCCTCCGCCTCCGTGGGACGCAGCCATGACGCGGTGGCTGGGTCCTCCAAGATCGCCGGTCGCCCGGCGCAGGACGTCCCTTCGCCCCGCGTTCGACTTCTGACGTGCCGGATTCGGCCGCGGGAGCACCGCCCGGCCCGTACGACCCCGCCCCCAGGGCCGTCACTCTCAAGCCATCGCCCGTCCACAGCCAGTCGCCGTTCCCAGCGCCCGATGGGACCTTCGCGGCCGCGGCGCGGACTCCGGAACGTCGCCCGTCAGGACCATGATCGGCGAAAGATACCCCGGCGTATCTAGTGACTTCACATGCACTCAGCAGTAGAACTCGTTCTCATTCAGCCTAGCGTGAGGAAGCTCACATGACCGATAAAGGCCTGCACAAAACAGGCTCCAACGGAGTCTCGCGTCGCGGTTTCCTGGGTAGAACTGGTTCCATTCTCGGCGCCATGGCCCTCGCGGGTCAGATCGCCCCGACCCAGGCACAGGCCGCTGCGGCCAGCGCGGCCGCGGCCGCCGCCGGACCCATCGACAACGGAGCCCACGTACCGGTCCTGGTGATCGGCACCGGGTACGGCGGCTCCGTCGCCGCCCTGCGGCTCGCCCAGGCCGGCGTGGACGTCCACATGATCGAGATGGGTATGGCCTGGGACACCCCCGGCTCGGACGGCAAGATCTTCTGCAACACGACCACCCCGGACTACCGCGCCTACTGGCTGCGCACCAGGACCAAGGCGCCCCTGAGCAACTTCCTGGGCTTCCCCATCGACAAGAACGTTCCGCGCTACACCGGCATCCTGGACGCCGAGGAAATGGGCGGGATCATCGTCTACCAGGGCCGCGGCGTCGGCGGCGGCTCGCTGGTCAACGGCGGCATGGCGGTCACCCCGAAGCGCTCGAACTTCGCCGCGGTCCTCCCGTCCGTGGACGCGGAGGAGATGTACGGAACCTACTACCCGCGCGCCAACGCGGGCCTCGGCGTCGGCCTGATCGACCCGGCCTGGTTCGACACCGTCGACTGCTACCAGTTCGCCCGGGTCGGCCGCAAGCACGCCCAGCGCTCCGGATTCCCCTTCGTCTTCGTCCCCGACGTGTACGACTGGGACTACATGAAGGCGGAGTCGGCCGGGACCGTCCCCAAGTCCGCCGTCGCCGGCGAGATCCTCTACGGCAACAACGCCGGCAAGAAGTCCCTCCAGCAGACCTACATCGCCCAGGCCAAGGCCACCGGCAAGGTCACCATCTCCCCCCTGCACAAGGTCACCTCGGTCTCCCAGTCCGCTGCCGGCGGGTACACGGTCGTCATCGACCAGATCAACACCACCGGCGACACGACCGGCACCAAGACCGTCCGCGCGGACAAGGTCTTCTTCGCGGCCGGCAGCGTCGGCACCAGCAAGCTGCTCGTCCGACTCAAGGCCACCGGCGCGCTGCCCCACCTCAACAACGAGATCGGCAAGGGCTGGGGCGACAACGGCAACGTCATGGTCGGCCGCGCCAACCACATGTGGGACGCGACCGGCAAGGTCCAGGCGTCCATCCCCTGTGGCGGCATCGACAACTGGGACGCGGGCGGCGCCTTCGCCGAGGTGGCTCCGCTGCCGACCGGCATCGAGACGTACGCCTCGTTCTACCTGTCGATCACGAAGAACCCGAACCGCGCGGAGTTCACGTACAACGCGGCCTCGGGCGCGGTCGAGCTGAACTGGCAGACGGCCTGGAAGCAGCCGTCCATCGACATGGCCAAGACCATCTTCGACAAGATCAACTCCAAGGAGGGGACGATCTACCGGACCGACCTCTTCGGCACCAACAAGATCTGGGGCGACCACCTCACCTACCACCCGCTCGGCGGCGCGATCCTGAACAAGGCCACCGACAACTACGGCCGCCTGCACGGGTACACCGGCCTGTACGTCATCGACGGCGCGCTCATCCCCGGCAACACCAGCGTCAACCCGTTCGTCACCATCACCGCCCTCGCCGAGCGCAACATCGAGAAGATCATCGCCACCGACCTGTAGCACGGCCGAGTACGTCGGCAAAGGCCCGGGGCCGTCGGATCCACCGACGGCCCCGGACCCGTGTCCGCGCGTCGCGCGTCCTTTTTTCGTGTCCGCGTGTCCGCTTCGCCTCTGCCCGGACTCAGTGGCCCGGGAGCACGCACACGCTGTCGAGACCGAGCACGTGGTTGAGGCGGCCGAAGGCCAGCCACGACCCGATGCTCATCGTCAGCTCCACGATCTCCACCTGGCTGTAGCACGCCGTCATCCGCTCCCAGAACTCCTCGTCCAGACCGTGGTGGTCGAGGCAGTACCGCTCGGCGTACTCCGCCGCCAGCCGGGTGCGCTCGTCGAAGCGGTCCGTGGTGCGCCACTCGGTGACGGCCTCGGGAAACGCGTCCTCGACCTTCTCCCCGTCCCGGTCCGTCCGCCAGTCCAGGCAGAAGACGCACCCGTTGATCTGCGCCACGCGCAGCCGCGCGGCCTCGAACTCCCGCAGGCCCAAGGTGGTGTGGGCGTACACCGACAGGGAGAAGTTGGCTGCGGCCATGCCGATGCCGGGTACCAGGTCGCCCCACACGTACTCGATGGGGTGCTGGCCTTCGGGCACGTCGATCCTCATGGCTGTTTCCTTCCGAGTTTGCCGATGGCGGGGCGCAGGGGGACGTCCAGGGCGTCGTAGAGCCCCGGTTCGGCGGCCACCAGCCAGTCGATGGCACCGACCAGCCGGCCGACGGCGGTGGCGTTCCCGCCCGCGGAGCGGTTCTCGCCCTCGTCCGTGGCCTCGATGGTGACCTCTATGCGCGGGCGGCCCTCGATGACGACCCGGTGCGCCCCGTCCCCTCCGTCGGGCGGGGAGGGCCAGTCGGGGGCGCAGGAGCCGTGGATGCGGGTGACGTGCTCGATGACGATGCGCGGTTCGCCCTCCACGATGCCCTGCACCTCGAAGCGGATGGCGCCCTGCGTACCGGCCTCGAACGCGCCCATCGTCCGTGTGGTGACGGTGGTGTCGAGGGCGCGGCGGTCCACCGTCTCGCGGATGTCCTCGAGTTCGACCCCGAGCGCGCGGGCCATCATCCGTATCTGACCGCCCCACACCATGGTCGGGACGGAGGGCATGAGCATCATCGGCTCGAAGTCCATGGGCTGGCCCATGCCGACGAGGAGGCGGACCGAGTCCGGCTGGTCGTAGGTGGAGTAGTCGAATATCTCCTGGCAGCGGATGACGTCGATCCTGGTGCCGAGTCCGCTGAGCAGGAGCGGGAGCACGTCGTTGCCCCAGCCGGGGTCGACGCCCGAGCCGAAGAACGAGCCGCCGCCCTCCGCGATGGCGGCGGTCACCGGATCGAGGAACTCCGGCGGTGCGCTGCGGTGGTCGTAGAGGGGATAGAGGGCGGGGCTGACGACGACCGCCCCGGAGCGGATCGCCCGCGTGATGTCGGCGAGTGCGTCGTCGGGGCGGATGTCGCCCGAAGCCGCGTACACGACGGCCTGCGGACGGGCGGCGAGCACCGCCTCGATGTCGTCGGTGGCCCGAACCCCGACTCGGTGGTCCAGTTGGCCGAGTTCACCGGCGTCGCGGCCGACCTTGTCGGGAGCGTGGACGATGACTGCGGCCAGTTTCAGCGCCGGATGGGCTTCTACGGCACGGATGGCCAAACGGCCGACGTTGCCGGTACCCCAGACAACCGTGGAAATCATGCGCGGAGGGTAACTTCAAGACTTGCAGGTTCCTAGAGCCGCGAACGGAAACTTCGAGCCCGGCCTCACTGGTTCTTTCCGCCGAGGACGAAGAGCAAGTAGACGAAGAAGGCGAAGAGATGGCCTACGAACAAGTAGGCAATGAGCCGGATGACCAGACCGCGCGGGAACTTCGACTCCAAGCGCCGCCGGACGCCCTCGGACGCCGCCGCCTCCGCGGGCTGAACCTCCGTGGCTCCGGAGGGCTGGGTCTGCGCGGCCGGGGCTTGCGGCGCCTGGGGCTGCTGCTCCGTCTGGGACATGGGTGGGGACTCTCCTCTGCTTTCGGTCGGGGCGGCTTACGGGGGCGCCGCTTCGGCCGTCTTCGGCCGACGGTCCGCTACGGGTGGTGCGTCGTGGTGGTGCCTGCGCCGAGGCACAGTCCGGCGAGGCTGCTCTGCAGCAGGGTGTGGACGAACAGGAGGTCGGCTCCGGCCGACGAGGCCGCGCCGATCCGGTGCGCGGTGAGCGAGTCGAAGTGCGCGCTGTCCCCCGGTTCCAGCAGGTGTTCGCTCTCCCCGAGGTGCAGCCGTAGCCGCCCCTGAAGGACGTACAGCCACTCCTCCCCGGGATGTACGCGGACCAGCTCGCCCTGGCTGCGGCCGTAGGGGACGTGCACGCGCAGCGCCTGCATCCCGCGGCCCGAGCCGCCGGCCTGCCAGTACGTCCAGCCGTCGGCCTCGCGGGCGCCCGGGCCCCCGGACCGTACGATGGGATCGGCGACGGCCGGGGTCTCCCCCAGCAGCTCCGAGACGGTCGTACCGTAGGTGCGGGCCAGACCGAGCAGCAGCGGGAGCGAGGGCTGGCGCCGGCCGGTCTCCAGTCGCGACAGGTGCGCGGGCGAGAGTCGGGCGCGGGAGGCGGCGGCCTCCAGGGTGAGCCCGGCGCGGCGGCGCAGCTCGCGCAGCTGCGGGGCCACGGTGGGCAGCTCCGCGCCGCTGCCGGCCGTGTCGGTGATGCTGTCGGGGGCGACCGCGTCTTCGGGGCCGGGGGCAGGACCGGTTGTCATGCCCCCGATTGAGCCAGATGATTACCTCGGTGGCAATCTCCGTTGCCTCTGAGGCAAATCCTTCCTCGGCCAGCCGACCGCCCCGCCTGATCTGGCTCTTGTCCGCTCAAGCGGAACGGTCCGGGCCGAACCCGGCGAGCACCGTCTCCACCGTGTCCGCGTCCTCGGCCCGCTTGTCGGGCCGGTGGCGCAGGACCCGGGCGAAGCGCAGGGCCACTCCCGCCGGGTAGCGCGGGGAACGCTGCAGGCCGTCGTAGGCGATCTCCACGACCAGTTCGGGGCGGACCCGGACGGTGTATCCGTCGTCCTCGACCGCGAGCTCGCCGAGCCGCTCGGTCTGCCAGCGCAGCATCTCGTCCGTGAGCCCCTTGAAGGTCTTGCCGAGCATGGCGAAGGTCCCGTCGGCGGACCGGGCGCCCAAGTGCAGGTTGGACAGGAGGCCGGTGCGCCGGCCGTGTCCCCGTTCGACGGCGAGGACCACCAGGTCCAGGGTGTGCACCGGTTTCACCTTGAGCCAGTGTTTGCCGCGTCGGCCGGCCGCGTAGGTGGAGTCGAGCGACTTGGCCATGACCCCCTCGTGGCCCCTGCGCAGGGTCTCGATCCAGAACTCCTCCGCCTCGGCACTCTGGGTCACCGGGTCCTCGACCACGAGCCGGCGCACCCGGAATTCCTGGGGCACCAGGGCCGCCAGCGCCTCGTACCGTTCGCGCACCGGCAGGTCGAGGAGCACGTCGTCGCCCGCCGCCAGCACGTCGAAGAAGAAGGGGGAGACCGGCAGGACACGCCGGGCGGCCTCGACGTCGGTCCGCGAACCGACCCGGCTCGCCACTTCCTGGAAGGGCACGGGCCGCCCGTCCCGCGCCGACCGTCCGATGACCTCCCCGTCGAGGATGAACCGCTCCCCGGGCAGCGACCGGGCCAGTTCGGCCACCTCCGGCAGCCGGTCGGTGATCTCGTCGAGGGAACGCGTGTACACCCGGACCTCGTCGCCCTCGCGGTGGACCTGCACCCGGATGCCGTCGAGCTTCTCCTCCACCACGCACGGCCCGAGCGCGGCCAGGGCCTCGGCCACCGATCCGGCGGTGTTCGCCAGCATCGGCTGTACGGGCCGCCCCACGCGCAGTGTCACCTCGCCCAGGGCCGCCGCGCCGCCGGCGAGGGCCGCCGCCGCCACCCGGGGCAGGGAACCCTCGAGCATCGCGGCCCGGCGCAACGCGGCGGCCGGCACCCCGGCCGCGGCGGCCGCGCCCTCCAGGGCGACCGCGTCGAGCGCACCCTGGCGGACCTCGCCGGAGAGCAGACTGCGCAGGAACCGCTGCTCCGGTCCGGTCGCCGCCGCGAAGAGGCCCTCCAGGATCCGGCGGCGCTCGGCCTGCGCGCCGGCCCCCGCGACGGCCGCGAACCGGGTCACCGCCTCGTCGACGGCGGACACGGTCAGGGTGGGTTCGGCGGCGGGCTCCGTCTCCCGGGCGAGCGCGCGCCAGCCGATTCCGGGGCGGCCCTGCGGGAGCCGGCCCGCGAGGTAGGAGACCACCAGCTCGGCCTCGTCGCGGGGCGCGGCGGCGAACAGCTCCGCGAGCAGGGCGGTCTTCCGCGAGCGGGCGGAGCTCTCCGCGACCTCCCGGGACACGCGCGCGACCTCGGCCAGCAGCATGCGGCCATCCTCCCGCCGGCCGGCGCCGGGCGCAGGTCGGGGCTCGGGGCAGGGGCGGGAGCTCCGCTCCATTTCTTCGGCGGCGTACCCGCCCTGGGCTGGGCTGCCCTGGCCTCGCATGGCCTGCTGCCCTGGGCTGGGCCGGGCTGGCCTGGGCTGGGCCGGGCCGGGCCGGGTCGGCCTGGACTGGACTGGGCTGGGCTGGGCCGGGCCGGGCCGGGCCGGCCTGGACTGGACTGGACTGGGCTGGGCTGGGCTGGGCTGGGCTGGGCTGGGCTGGGCTGGGCTGGGGTCCCTACCGCGTACCGGCCTCCCTACGGGGCTGCGTACCGCGCCGGGCCTGCCGCGTACCGACTCGCGTGCCGCCCCGGGCCGACCGTGTACCGCAGGCGCGGTACGCGCGGTCGGCGGCGTAGTCCTTGAGAAGGTCGGCAGTTCACCCTTCGGGAGCGCGGACGGCGCGGGCCTGGCGATTAGGGTTCCCGTATGAAGCTCCGACTGCCCCGGCGCCGCCGAAGCCGCCTGCTCGCGGGCGCGGCCGCGCTCGCCGTCGTCGCGGGGGCGGGCAGCGCCGCGGCCACCGCCGCGGCCGGCGGCGCTCCGGTCGTGCGCCGCGAGGACCACGTAGTGGACATGCCCGGCGCCGGCATCGACATCTCGTACTTCACCACCGACAGTGGCGACGGGCACGGCTCGGACGGCGGGGCGAAACGTCCCGCCGTCCTGCTCGCGCACGGTTTCGGCGGCAGCAAGGACGACGTACGGCCGCAGGCCGAGCGCCTCGCCCGCGACGGCTACGCCGTGCTGACCTGGTCCGCACGCGGCTTCGGCCGCTCCGGCGGCAAGATCGGGCTGAACGACCCCGCCTACGAGGTCAAGGACGTCTCCCGGCTGATCGACTGGCTCGCGGCCCGCCCCGGGGTGCGGCTCGATACGGCGGGCGACCCGCGCGTGGGCATCGCGGGCGGCTCCTACGGCGGCGCCGTCTCCCTGCTCGCGGCCGGTCACGATCCGCGCGTGGACGCCATCGCCCCCTCGATCACGTACTGGAGCCTCGCCGACTCGCTCTTTCCCGACGGCGTCTTCAAGAAGCTGTGGGCGGGCCTCTTCTTCACCACCGGTTCCGCGAGCGGCCTCCAGCCGGGCGCCCCAGGCGCTTCGGGCGGACCGGGCGCTCCGGGTGCGCAGCCCGCCGCGCTCGCACCCGGCTGCGGGCGGTTCCAGCCCGAGCTGTGCTCGATGTACGAGCGGGTCGCGGTGGCCGGGAAGCCCGACCCGGAGGCCCGCGAGCTGCTGGATCGGCGCAGTCCTTCCGCGGTCGGCTCGGCGATCAAGGTGCCGACGCTGATCGTGCAGGGCCAGGACGATTCCCTCTTCCCGCTGGACCAGGCCGATGCCATGGCCAAGGCCATCGCCGCCAACGGGGCGCCCGTCTCCGTGGACTGGGCGGCCGGCGGCCACGACGGCGGGATGCGCGAGGCGGACCGCGTCGAGGACCGGGTGAAGACCTGGTTCGACCGCTACCTCAAGGACGACACGGCCGTGGACACCGGTCCCGCCTTCCGCGTCTCGCGTTCCGGCGGCATCGACTCCACCGACGGCGAGGTCAAACTGCGCGGAGCGACGGGCTCCACGTACCCCGGGCTGCTGTCCGGCCCGCGCGCGTTCGCGCTGACCGGCCGGGAGCAGACCTTCGCAAACCCGGCCGGCGGGGCCCCGCCCGCGCTGTCCGCGCTGCCGGGCATCGGCGGGCAGCTGGCCGCCCTGGGGGGCGGGCTCTCGCTCGACTTCCCCGGGCAGAACGCGCGCTTCGATTCGGAGCCGCTGGCCGAGGGGATGCGCATCACCGGCACCCCGACCATCACCCTAAAGGTGAGGTCGACAGCTGCGGACGGCGCGGCCGTGCTGTTCGGCAAGGTCTACGACGTCGGGCCCGACGGGCGCCAGCAGGTGCTGCCCAGTCAGCTCGTGGCCCCGGTGCGCGTGGAGAACGCGCAGCAGGACCGGACCATCGAGCTCCGACTGCCCGCGATCGACCACGCCGTCGAGGCAGGGCACCGGCTCCGGCTCGTCGTCGCGGCCACCGACCTCGGTTACGCGTCCCCGGCCGCGCCGGCGGCGTACACCGTGTCGGCGACGGGGCCACTGGCCGTGCCCGTCGCGGAAGGGGTGCGCACGGCGTCTTCCGGGCTGCCCGCCTGGACGTGGGGGATGCCGCTCGCGGCGGTGCTCCTGGCCGCGGGTCTGGGGGGGATCCGGAGGACCGGCCGGGGGCGGGGCGGGATGGGGGCGCGCGCACCGCAGCCCGAGCCCGCGCTCGTCGGCGTACCGCTGGAGATCACCGGGCTGACCAAGCGCTATGCCAAGGCGCAGGACCGCTATGCCGTACGGGACCTGTCCTTCCGCGTGGAACGGGGCCAGGTGCTCGGCCTGCTCGGTCCCAACGGCGCGGGCAAGACCACGACCCTGCGGATGCTCATGGGCCTGATCACCCCGGACGCCGGGGAGATCCGGGTGTTCGGGCACGCGGTACGGGCCGGCGCGCCCGTGCTGTCGCGGGTCGGAGCGTTCGTGGAGGGCGCCGGATTCCTGCCGCACCTGACCGGACGGGCCAACCTGGAGCTGTACTGGCAGGCCACCGGCCGCCCCGCCGAGGACTCGCACATGGGAGAGGCCCTGGAGATCGCCGGGCTCGGTGACGCCCTGGAGCGCGCCGTGCGCACGTACTCGCAGGGCATGCGCCAGCGCCTCGCGATCGCGCAGGCCATGCTCGGCATGCCGGACCTGCTGATCCTCGACGAGCCGACGAACGGCCTGGACCCGCCGCAGATCCGCGAGATGCGCGACGTGATGATCCGGTACGCGGCGGCCGGGCGGACGGTCATCGTCTCCAGCCACCTGCTGTCGGAGGTCGAGCAGTCCTGCACGCACCTGGTGGTCATGGACCGCGGCCGCCTCGTGCAGGCGGGCGAGGTGGCCGAGATCACCGGCGGCGGGAACGTCCTGCTGGTAACGCTGGCCGCGCCGGTGGACGAGACGGTGACCGAGAAGGTGGCCGCGCTGGAGGGAGTGGAGGCCGTGGAGCGCGCCGACGACGGGCTGCTCGTACGACTGGACGGCGCGAGCGCCGCCGACCTGATCGCCGAACTCGTACGGCTGGAGGTGCCGGTGTCGGGAGTGGGGCCGCACCGTCGGCTGGAGGACGCGTTCCTCACCCTCATCGGAGGTGCGGCGTGAAAGCCCCGACGGATGTGACGGACATGGCGGATGTGGCGGACATGGCGGATGTGGCAGAGCTGATGGACGTGACCGAGGTGGCTCCCGGCTACCGGGCGAACCGGACGCTACCGCTGCGCGTGGAGGCGCTGCGGCAGTGGCGTCGGCGCCGGACGCTGGTCATGGGCGGGATCCTCGCCGCGCTGCCGTTCGTCCTGATGATCGCCTTCGCGGTGGGCGGCGGACCGGGCAGCCGCGGCGGCGGCAACGGCCGGATCACCCTCATCGACACGGCGACGGCGTCGGGCGCGAACTTCGCGGCCACCTGCCTGTTCGTGTCGGCCGGTTTCCTGCTGGTGGTGCCGGTGGCCCTGTTCTGCGGGGACACCGTGGCCTCCGAGGCCAGCTGGTCCTCGCTGCGCTACCTGCTGGCCTCGCCCGTGCCGAGGGCGCGGCTGCTGTGGAGCAAGCTCGTGGTGGCGCTCGGGTTCAGCCTGGCGGCCATGGTGCTGCTGCCGGTGGTGGCGCTGGCGGCGGGCACGGCCGCGTACGGCTGGGGGCCGCTGAAGATCCCGACGGGCGGCGCCCTGGCGGCCGGGGACACGGTGGGGCGGCTCGCCCTGGCCGTCGCCTTCATCTTCGTATCGCAGCTGGTCACGGCCGGACTGGCGTTCTGGCTGTCGACGCGGACGGACGCGCCGCTGGGCGCGGTGGGCGGCGCGGTCGGTCTGACGATCGTCGGCAACGTGCTGGACGCGGTGACCGCGCTGGGGTCGTGGCGCGAGTTCCTCCCGGCGCACTGGCAGTTCGCGTGGGCCGACGCCCTGCAGCCGCAGCTGGAGTGGGGCGGCATGGTCAAGGGCGCGGCGGTGTCTGTCTCGTACGCCTTGGTGCTCTTCGCGCTCGCCTTCCGCGGATTCGCGCGCAAGGACATCGTGTCCTGACCCCGGACCCGGTGTCTGTCATGCGGCCGCCGCCGCGATGGCGTCGACCTCGTCCAGCAGCTCGGCGACGAGCTGACGGTCGGCCACGGCCGCGTTGGCACGCACTTGTTCGGCGGAGGTGGCGCCCGCGATGACCGAGGCGCAGCCGGGCTGGGCGGAGAGCCAGCCGATGGCGAGTTCCAGCACGGTGCGGCCGTGCATCTCGGCGAGCGCGGCCAGCGCTTCCACGGTGTCGAGGCGCTCGTCGGTGAGGTAGGCGTCCCGGCCTTCGAGGCGGGAGCCGGCGGGGACGGGCGCGCCGCGTCGGATCTTTCCGGTCAACAGACCGTTGGCGAGCGGGAAGTACGGCAGTACGCCGACGCCGTAGTGGAGGGCGGCGGGGACGAGCTCGCGCTCGGCGGACCGCTGGAGCAGCGACCATTCGTTCTGCGCGGACACGAAGGGTGCCGCGCCGGTTTCGCGGGCGACGTGGGCGGCTTCGGCGAGCTGCCAGCCGCTGAAGTTCGAGTGGCCGAAATAGCGAATCTTGCCTTCGGCGACGAGCTCGGTGAGCGCGGCGAGCGTCTCGGCCACGGGAACGGCCGGGTCGGGGCTGTGCAGCTGGTAGAGATCGATGTGGTCGGTCTGCAGGCGGCGCAGGGATTCTTCGACGGCACGGCGGACGTAGGCGCGGCCGCCGCGGGAGCCGGCCGCGGGTCCGTAGCCCATGTCCACGCCGTCGAAGCCGAACTTGCTGGCGAGGACGACCTGGTCGCGGCGGCCCTTGAGGGCTTCGCCGAGGTGAGTTTCGGAGCCGCCGCGGCCGCCGTAGATGTCGGCGGTGTCGAGGAGGGTGATGCCCGCGTCGAGCGCGGCGTCGACCACGGAACGGGTGGCCCGTGCGTCGAGGCGACCGCCGAAGTTGTTGCAGCCCAGCCCGATCGCGGACACCTGAAGACCTGAACTGCCCAGGGGGAGATAGCGCATGAGAGTCGTTCCTCCACACTCGTCCGGCACATGATCAATCAAGCGGCCAGTCTAGGACGAACGGTTCGGGCGGGGCATGTGCCTGTGGACAACCCTGGTGCGGCCGTCCGCCGTCCGCCGGTGGGCAAGAACAAGTCCGTCTGCCCGCTTGCGCGTCAGCCTGTCGAACCGCGGGGCGTCGCGGCCGGTGCGAGCTCCTCCACACGGCCGCGCGCTCCGGGCAGCGGGTCAGTAATCGATGTCGACGACCGTCGGGCGGCCGAGGTCGGGCTGGTCGCGCAGCGGCAGTTCGGTGCCGGGGGCCTCGAGCTCGAGTACGACGATCTCGTTGGCCCCGGCCCGCCACAGCGGGGCGGGGGCGTACAGCGTGCGCTGCGGGCCGCGCGGAGTGTCGTAGTGCCCCAGGAGGAAACCGTTCAGCCAGATCAGGCCGGTGCCCCAGCCGGAGAGGTCGATGAACCCGTCGGCGGGACCGCCGGGGCCGCCGGAGGAACCGGCCGGGCCGAGGGTGTGGGTGAAGCGGTGGAAGGCGGGCCTGGCCAGACCGTCCGTGCCCATGTCCGTGCCCGCATCGGCTCCCGCGTCCGTGCCCGCGTCGCGGTCTTGCGACCACTCCAGCGCCGTGAGCGCGGCCGGGTCGGCCAGCGGTAGCGGCCGTATCTCCCACTCGAAGAGGTGCTGGTGCCCGTGGCGCACCGCCCGCGCGATGCCCTTGCGGTCGTCGAGCAGCGGGCCGTAGTTGACCCGCCCCTGGGCCCGGACGAGGACGTCGAGGACGACTCCGGCCTCGCCGACGGGCAGGGCGATCCCCTCGTCGGGGGCGTTGCGGTCCAGGATGCCGAGCGGCACGCCGTCGGCGAAGAGGTACGCGCGGTCGCCCAGCCCGTCGATCTTGATCGGCATGGCGGGGCGAGGACCGGTGATCGTGGTCCGGTAGTGGATCAGGCCGTGGTCCTGGCCGAGCTTCTCCATGGATTCGGGAGCCGGGCGCAGGACCGGGGCGCCCGCGAGGACGTCGAGGTGCGTCAGGAGCGGCGCGGCGCCCCCGGGGACGGCGAGGGCGGGGGTCATCCGGGGCAGCGGCTCGGGCAGGGGTCCTTCGGGCAGCGGCACGTACTTGCCGATGACCTCGCGGAACGCGTGGAACTTCGCCGTCAGCTCACCCGCCTCGCCGATGGGGGCGTCGTAGTCGTAGCTGGTCACGGTCGGTTGGTAGCCCGGATCCCCGGGGCGGGAGCCGGAGTGGTTGGCACCGGCCCAGAAGCCGAAGTTGGTACCGCCGTGGGCCATGTAGAGGTTGACGGATGCGCCGGAGGCCAGGAGCTCGTCGAGCGACTGCGCCGCCTCCTCGGCCACGCGTACGTGGTGTTCCTCGCCCCAGTGGTCGAACCAGCCGATCCAGAATTCCATCGCGGTGAGCGGGCCGGTCCGCTGGTAGCGGCGCAGGTGGGCGAGGCGCTCGGCGGGCTTGGCGCCGAAGGTGGCGGTGGCGAGCCGTCCCCGGAGCATGCCTCCTTGCTGCATGGCGTCCTCGGGGCCGTCGGCGGTGAACAGCAGGCAGTCGACGCCTCGTTCGACGAGCCCCCGCTCGATGTGGGCCCGGTAGCGGACGTCGTTGCCGTACGAGCCGTACTCGTTCTCTATCTGGACGGCGACGACGGGCCCGCCGCGGCTGGCGAGGTGGGGCAGCAGCTCGGGGACGACGAGGTCGAACCAACCGTCCACCTCGGCCTCGAAGCGGGGGTCCGAGCAGCGCAGGCGCAGGCCTTCGTCGGCGAGGAGGCGGGCGGGCAGACCGCCGAAGTCCCATTCGGCGCAGATGTACGGGCCGGGGCGGACGATGGCGTCGAGGCCGAGGTCCTGGGCGATGCGCAGGAAGCGCCCGAGGTCGCGCCAGCCGGTGAAGTCGGCCTTGCCGGGGGCGGTCTCGTGGAAGTTCCAGGGGACGTAGGTATCCACGGTGTTGACACCCAGGGCGCGCAGCCGGGTGAGGCGGTCCTCCCACAGGTCGGGATGGACCCGGAAGTAGTGCAGGGCCCCCGAAACGATGCGGTGGGGGCGGTCTGCGCGCCGGAAGCCGTCCTGGTCGTACGTGAGCATGCGCTGACTCCCGGGAGAGGTAGAGATGCTGCCGTGAGGTGCGGGACCTGGCCGAATATATGAATGCGCGGATCACGGCGTCAATGACCACTTGATCGGTAGCGATCGATTCGATCGTTTGGTTCTCTATGATGGAGCCGCCTCACGAACACGCAGGGCCGCGGACCGTGCCTCAGCACCCGTGCGCAGCGCGCCCGCCGACCGCAGGGGGACCCCTTTGAGACCACATGTGGACCAGCGCCAGGCCCGGGTGCTCGAAATCGTCCAGGCCCGGGGCAGCGTGCGCGTGGCGGACGTCGCCGGAGAGCTCGGCGTCTCCCCCGTGACCCTGCGGCGGGACATCGAGGCGATGGCGGCTCGCGGCGAGATCCGGCGGATGCACGGGGTGATCAGCCGGGTGGAGGCGGGGCGGGACGGCCAAGACGGGCCCGCCGCGGCGGTCGGAGCGGCCGGGCCGCGACCGTCCCGTACGGGTGGCACGGGCGGCGGAGGCGACACGGACGGCGGTGCCGAGGAGGGCGAGTGCGCGGGCGCGGGCGCGGGCGGCGGCAGCGGGCTGGTGGTCGGGATGGTGGTGCCGACCACCGAGTACTACTTCGCCGATGTCGTGCGCGGTGCCCGCGAGGTCGTCGAAGCGCGGGGCGCGCGGCTCACCGTAGGGCTGACGCGCTACCTGCCGGGCGAGGACCGGACGCAGGCGGAGCGGCTGCTGTCCACGGGGGCGCACGGACTGCTGCTGACCCCGACCTGGGACACCGGCTCGCCCGGGCCCGGCGAGGGCGCGTGGACGGCGGAACTGGCCGTCCCGACGGTCCTCGTGGAACGGTGGGCGCCGCCGGGGCACCCGGCCGCCTCGCTGGACCGGGTGGCCTCCGACCACGCCCACGGCGCGGCGCGGGCGGTGCAGCACCTGGCGGGGCTGGGCCACCGGCGGATCGCGCTGGCCAGCCGCGAGACGCCGACGTCCGCGCGGCTGCGGGCCGGGTTCGAGGCGGCCGTGGCCGCGCTCGGTCTGGATCCGGCCCCGGCCTGGCCGGAGGCCGGACCGGGGCCGAGTACGGAGGCTGAGGTGTTCGCACGGGCGCTGGAGTACCTGTGCGCGGCGGTCACGCGGCGCGGGGTGACGGCTGCCCTGATCCACAGCGACACGGACGCGATCATGCTCATCCCGCGGCTCCAGGCGCGGGGCGTGCGGGTGCCGGAGGACCTGGCGGTGATCACGTACGACGACGAGGTGGCCGGGCTGGCCGACGTACCGCTGTCGGCGGTGGCGCCGGCCAAGCGCGAGGTGGGGGCACGGGCGGCGGGGCTCCTCCTGGACCGGCTGACCGGGGGCGGGGGCGGGCACGGTTATGGGTACGGGCAAGCAGGACGCGGCGGTTCGGGAGAAGACACCGCGGACGAGGGTCCGCGGCAGCACGTGGAACTGCTTCCCCGGCTGATCGTCCGCCCGTGAAGGGAGGGCCGGGAGGGCAGGCGGAACGGACCGGACTGATCGTTTCGATCGACTCGTGCGTTCGCTCTTGACGACGTGGCTGACGGTGCAAAGGATGGGCCTCACACGGACAGCTCCGGGGCCGCCTCCTTGGGGAGCGGTGGCCCTGGCCCCCCACCCCCACCCTCCCGGCCCGGCCCGGCCCGCACCCTCCGGACGGCAAGAGTGAACCCGCGCACGCTCGTACCCGTGTCGTTCCCGGTGTCGCGGTCGGGGTTTGTGACCATCTTCCTGTTCGCCTTCGCGGCCGCCCGGGACAACTTCGGATCTCACCGCAGGAGCCGCCAAGTGACCGACCCAGCCCCCTCGTCCGGCCCGGCCGCCGCCTCGGCCGCCGCATCGGTCCCCGCCGCTGAATCCGTCTCGGCCGCCGCCGCCTACCGGCCCGTTACCGTGCTCGCAATGAGTCCGGGCACCCGGGCAGCCGTCCTCGGCGGCCGGATCCTGCCGGAGCTGGTCAGGGTCGCGGACGTGGACCCGGACCTGCTCGTCACCGACTTCGATTCCGCCTTCGCCGAGGACTCCTGCGCCCAGCGGCTCGCCGCGGCCGAGGTGTTGTTCACGGGCTGGGGCTGCCCTCCGCTGGAGGCGTACGCACTGGACCGGATGCCGCGGCTCCGGGCCGTCGTGCACACCGCCGGAAGCGTCAAGCACCATGTCACTCAGGCCTGTTGGGACCGCGGGCTGCTCGTTTCCAGTGCCGCCGCCGCGAACGCCCTGCCCGTGGCCGAGTACACGCTCGCCGCCATCCTCTTCGCCAACAAGCGCGTCCTGGAGTCCGCGCACACCTACCGGGCGGCCCGCGGCCCCATCGACCTGTTCCGCCGCTACCCGGCCGTCGGCAACTACGGACGCACGGTCGGCCTGGTCGGCGCCTCGCTCATCGGCCGCCGCGTACTGGAGCTGCTGCGCCCCTTCGACCTGCGGGTCCTCGTGCACGACCCGTACGCCGATCCGGCCGAGCTCGCGGCCCTGGGCGCCGAGGCCGTCTCCCTCGACGAACTGCTGTGCCACAGCGACGTGGTGAGCCTGCACGCGCCCGCACTGCCGGAGACCTACCACCTGTTGAACGCCTCGCGGCTGGCCCTGATGCCGGACGGCGCCACCCTCGTGAACACCGCGCGGGGCTCGCTCGTCGACACCGCCGCACTAACCGAGGAGCTGGTGTCGGGGCGACTGCACGCCGTGCTCGACCACACCGAGCCGGAGGTGCTGCCCGCCGTCTCCCCTCTGTACAACCTGCCGAACGTGCTCCTGACCCCGCATGTGGCGGGGTCGCTGGGCGGGGAGCTGGACCGGCTGGCGGCGACGGCCGTCCAGGAGCTGGAGCGCTACGCGCTGGGGCTCGGCTTCCGCCACCCCGTCGACCCGGGCCGGCTCACCCACTCGGCCTGACGGCCCCCGCAGGCCCGCCGGTCCCGCCGGTCCCCCGGGCCACCAGCCCCTCCAGGTACTCCCGGCCCCGCGCGAGCTGCCCCGGCAGTTCGGCGGCGTCGGGGTGCCACCGCTTCTCGTACTCCCAGCAGATCCAGCCGCCCGGCGGTACGAGGGCCACGGCTTCGGCGAGCGGCAGCGCTCCCCGGCCAAGACCGAGGGGAGTCAGCTCGTGCGCGGACGCCACGTCCTTGACCTGTACGTAGCCCAGGTGCGCGGCCAGGGCCCGGCTCGACTCGGCCGGCGACTCGCCCCCGAGCCAGGTGTGCAGTACGTCCCACAACACGCCCGCGGCCGGATGCGCGACCCGGTCCAGCACCCGGGCGGCCGCGGCCCCGGTGCGGTGCGAGTCGTGTGTCTCCAGGAGGATCCGCACCCCGTGCCGCTCGGCGAACGGGGCGGTCGCCAGCAGCCGGCGGACGGCCCGGTCGTCGGCTTCCGCCCCGGCCTGCGCGCCGCCGCCGGGAAAGATCCGTACGTAGGGGGCTTCGAGGTCGGCGGCGAGCCGGATCAGGGCGTGGACCTCGGCGACGACCGCCTCGTCGGGGCCGGGGGCGGCCACCTTGGCGTACCCCGCGACCCCGAGGACGCGGACGCCCTCGCCGGTGAGCGTCCGCAAGCCCGCCGTGCGCTCGGCCGCGGAACTCCCGGGGTGCAGGGGCTCCTCGGGGTGGGCGCGCAGTTCGAGGCCGTCGTACCCGTGGGCGACGGCGAGGGCGGCGCTCCGCTCCAGGGGGGTGCCGGGCAGACCGAGCGTGGAGAAGGCGTACCTCAAGGACGGCTCCCTCGGCGGGCGGCGGGCGGCGCGGCGGTGGAGGCGCGCACCATCAGCTCGGCGGGCAGTGTGGTGATGCCGCCGGGGGGCAGCGCTCGGCGGCCGGTGACCAGTTGGGCCGCGAGCGAGCCCGCCTCGCGCAGCGGCAACCGGACGGTGGTGAGGGCGGGCGCGGTGTCCAGGCAGACGGGCAGGTCGTCGAAGCCGGCGACGGAGACGTCCTCGGGTATCCGCAGGCCCGCTTCGCGCAGGGCGGCGGCCACGCCGGTGGCGACGGTGTCGTTGGCCGCGGCGACGGCCGTGAAGGGGGCTCCGCGGCGGAGCAGTTCGCGGGTGGCGTCATAGCCGGCGGAGCGCTCGAATCCGGCGTGCACCGTGAGGTCCGCGCAGCGCCCGGGCAGTCCAGGATCGTGCTGGCGCAGGGCGTCGTGGTGGCCTGCGAGCCGCTCCCGGGTGGTGCTCAGTTTCGGCGGGCCGGCGACGTAGGCGATGTGGCGGTGACCGAGGGCCAGCAGGTGCTCGGTGAGCCGGAAGGCGCCGCCACGGTCGTCGAACATGACGGTGGCGACGGGGAGTCCGGCGGGCATGGGCAGCGGGGGGCGTCCGCACAGGACCACGGGTGCGCCGCTGGCGGCTATCCGCGCGAGGCGGGCGGCGAGTGCCCGGGTGTGCTCCGGTTCCTCGACGGCGCCGCCGGTCAGGACCACCCCGCCGGCCCGCTGGCCCTCCAGGAGGGCGAGGTAGGCGAGCTCGGCGGCCGGATCCCCTTCGGTGTTGCAGACGACGGCCAGGCGGCGGGCGTCGCCTTGGCCGCCGGGGGCGAGGGCGCTCTGGAAGGAACCGGCGAGGATGCCGAAGAAGCTGTCGGCGACGTCGTGGACGAGGACGCCCACGAGGTCAGAGGTGGCGGCGGCCAGGGCCCGCGCGGGGCCGTTGGCGATGTAGCCGAGGTCTTCGACGGCCTGCTCCACGCGGGTCCTGGTGGCGCCGGCCACCGGGTAACCGCCGTTCAGCACGCGCGAGACCGTCGCGGGTGATACGCCCGCCTGTGCCGCGACTTCGGCGAGTGTCACCGCCATCGGACCCCTCCTCCCGATCTCTTCCCATCCGTCCCGGGTCATCGTCTCATCCCGTGTGTGGATCTCCATCCTCCCCGATCGAGAAAGCGCTTTCTATCACCCGTAAGAGTCTTGCACGGCGGCGTTGCGCGGCCCTAGCCTGAACGGAGTGAAAGCGCTTTCTATTGCGGCTTTCCCCGTATCGAACAACCGCACACGAAGTGAAGGAGGGGACTCCGTGAAGCGCAGGACGATCAAGATCGCCATGAACGGCGTCACCGGGCGGATGGGTTACCGCCAGCACCTGGTCCGCTCCCTACTCGCACTGCGCGAGCAGGGCGGGCTCGATCTCGGCGACGGCACGGTGCTGTGGCCGGAGCCGGTGCTGGTCGGGCGCCGCGAGGCGGCCCTGCGAGCCATCGCCGAGCGGCACGGACTGGAGCACGTCAGCACGGACCTGACGGCCGTGCTGGCCGATCCCGAGGTCGAGATCTACTTCGACGCACAGGTGACCAGCGCCCGCGAGGCGGCCGTGCGGCAGGCCGTGGCGGCCGGCAAGCACGTGTACTGCGAGAAGCCGACCGCCTCGAGCTTCGAGTCCTCGCTGGAGCTGGCCCGGCTGGCGGAGGCCGCCGGGATCAAGCACGGGGTGGTGCAGGACAAGCTGTTCCTGCCGGGGCTGCTGAAGCTCAAGAGACTCATCGACGGCGGCTTCTTCGGCGAGATCCTCTCCGTACGCGGAGAGTTCGGCTACTGGGTGTTCGAGGGCGACTGGCAGGCCGCCCAGCGGCCCTCGTGGAACTACCGGACGCAGGACGGCGGCGGCATCGTCGCCGACATGTTCCCGCACTGGGAGTACCTGCTGCACGAGCTGTTCGGCCGGGTCCGCACCGTGCAGGCGCTGACGCGCACCCACATCGGCCGCCGCTGGGACGAGGACGGCAAGCCGTACGAGGCCACGGCGGACGACGCGGCGTACGGGATCTTCGAGCTGGAGGGCGGCGCGGTCGCGCAGATCAACTCCTCCTGGGCGGTCCGGGTCAACCGTGACGAACTGGTGGAGTTCCAGGTCGACGGGACGCACGGCTCGGCGGTCGCCGGGCTGCGCGGCTGCCGGATCCAGCACCGCGCGGCCACGCCGAAGCCGGTGTGGAATCCCGACCTGCCGCTGACCGAGCGGTTCCGCGACCAGTGGCAGGAGGTTCCGGACAACAGTCCCGCCGACAACGGCTTCAAGGCCCAGTGGGAGCTGTTCCTGCGCCACGTCGTCCTGGACGAGCCCTGGCAGTGGGACTTGCTGGCGGGGGCCCGCGGGGTACAGCTGGCCGATCTCGGACTGCGCTCCTCGGCGGAGGGCCGCCGGCTCGCGGTGCCGGAGGTGGCGCTGTGAGCATCCTGCTTCCGTCGGTGGACGGCGCGTTCCGCCGGCACACCCCGCTCACCGCTCCGCTGGCGCCGCTGAGCTGTGGTGCCGCCCACAGCCGCACCTTCTACTCGGCCGCGCACGTGGTCGCCGATCCGCTCGCCGCCTCCGCCGACTCGGAGCCGGTGATCGACTGGGAGACCACACTGGCCTTCCGGCACCGGCTGTGGTCTCAAGGCCTCGGGGTCGCCGAGGCCATGGACACGGCGCAGCGCGGGATGGGCCTGGACTGGCCGGCCGCCGCGGAGCTGATCCGCCGGTCGGCCGCCGATGCGGGATCGGTGGGCGGCCGGATCGTCTGCGGCGCGGGCACCGACCAGCTGGCCCCGGACACCGTCCACTCCCTGGCCGTCATCACCTCGGCGTACGAGGAGCAGCTGGCGCACGTCGAGGCGTGCGGGGCGGGGGCCGTGCTGATGGCCTCGCGGGCCCTGGCCGCGGCGGCGCGCGGTCCGGAGGACTACCTCGAGGTCTACGGCACCCTGCTGCGCCAGAGCGCCCGGCCGGTGGTGCTCCACTGGCTAGGGCCGATGTTCGATCCGGCGCTGGAGGGGTACTGGGGTCACGGGGATCTGGACGAGGCCACGGACGTCTTCCTGAAGATCATCGCGGAATGTCCGGAGAAGGTCGACGGGATCAAGGTCTCGCTGCTCGACGCGGGGCGCGAGGTGGACATCCGGCGCCGGCTGCCGGCGGGCGTGCGCTGCTACACGGGCGACGACTACCACTATCCGGAGCTGATCGCCGGGGACGGGGAGCGGTCCAGCGACGCCCTCCTGGGGATCTTCGATCCGATCGCCCCGATCGCGGCGCGGGCCGCGATCGCCCTCGACCGGGACGACCCGGCGGGCTTCCGGGAGCTGCTCGATCCCACGGTGGCACTGTCGCGGCACCTGTTCGCGCCACCCACCCGGTACTACAAGACGGGCGTCGTCCTGCTGGCCTGGCTGGCGGGATACCAGGAGCACTTCGCGATGGTGGGCGGGCTGCACTCGGCCCGGTCGCTCCCCCATCTGGCGACCGCCTACGAACTGGCCGACGACCTCGGCCTTTTCCCCGACCCGGAGCTCGCCGAGGCCCGGATGCGGCAGCTGTTCGCCCTGCACGGGGTGGCATCGTGAGCCGGGCGTCGGCACTCGCCCGGTTCAGCCTGAACCAGGAGACGGTCCGCCAGTGGTCGATGCCCGAGCTGGTCGCCGGATGCACGGCGGCCGGGGTCGGCGCGGTCGGTCTGTGGCGCGATCCGGTGCGGCGGTTCGGGGTGCGGGAGACCGCGAAGCTGATCGCCGGGGCCGGGCTGCGGGTCAGCTCGCTGTGCCGGGGCGGCTTCTTCACCGCCGCCGATCCGGTGGGGCGCGCGGCCGCCCTGGAGGACAACCGCCGGGCCGTGGAGGAAGCCGCCGCGCTGGGGGCCGACGCACTGGTCCTGGTCTCGGGCGGTCTGCCGGAAGGGGACCGGGATCTGGCAGGGGCCCGGCTGCGCATCGTCGACATCCTGGGCGAGCTCGCCCCTTACGCCGCCGCGCACGGGGTGCGCCTGGGGATCGAGCCGCTGCACCCGATGTACGCGGCCGACCGCTGCGTGGTCTCCACCCTCGGTCAGGCCCTGGACATCGCCGAGCCGTTCCCGGCCTCACAGGTGGGGGTGGTCGTCGACTCGTACCACCTGTGGTGGGACGAGCGCGTCCCCGCCGAGGTGATGCGGGCGGGCGAGGCGGGACGGATCGTGTCCGTCCAGGTCGCCGACTGGGTGACTCCGCTGCCCGAGGGCGTACTGCTCGGCCGGGGGCAGCTGGGTGACGGCTCGATCGACCTGCGGGCCTTCCGGGAGCTGACCGACGCCGCCGGGTACCGGGGGCCGGTGGAAGTGGAGATCTTCAATCCGGGGCTCTGGGCCCGGGACGGCGAAGAGGTACTGGGGGAGGTGATCGACCGCTACCGCGAGCACGTCGCATGAGGTGGCGGGCGCGGCGGTCGACCGGGGTGTGAGGGGCGGGCGCAGGAAATCGCAAGGGGACGAGGGGGCACGGGGAGTACGAGGAGCACGGGGACCGGAAGCGTTTCAGTCAAAGGAGACTGTGATGACAGATGTGTGGAGCCGCCGCGCCTTCCTCACGGCGGTGGGCGGAAGTGTGGTGCTCATCGGAACACCGGCCTTCCAGGCGGTCGCCGGGACGGTCACCTCGGTTCACGACGCCATGCGCACGGTGTGGCAAGGCCTCGTCCTGGGTACGGGGTTCTCCGCCACCGCGGAGCCGTTCCGTACCCGGCTGGCGAAGCTGGGCACGCAGGCCGGCCAGTGGCAGTCCTCGATGGCTCCGGCCACCGGTTCGCTCTGGCCCGACCAGGTCTTCACCACCGATCCCGAGTGGATGGCGCAGAGCTACTACCGGTTGAGGGGCATGGCGGAGGCCTACGTCCGGCCCGGTACCGGGCTCACCGGTGACTCCGGGCTGCGTACGGCCCTGCTGACCGGGCTGGACCACATGCACGCCCAGGCCTACAACGCCACCCAGGCGCGGTACGGAAACTGGTGGTGCTGGCAGATCGGCGCTCCCCAGGCGCTGCTCGACGTCTGTGTCCTGTTGTACGGCCAGCTACCGGCCGCCCGGCTCGCCGACTACTGCGCCGCCGTGGACCACTTCGTGCCGGATTCCGCCGTCGCCGCTTACACCGGGACCAGCACCGGAGCGAACCGGGTGGACCTGTGCCGCGTGCTGGCGCTGCGCGGGGTGGTCGGCGGGGACAACGCGAAGATCGCCCTGGCCCGGGACGCCCTCTCGCCGGTCTTCCCGTACGTCACGAACGGTGACGGGCTCTACCGGGACGGCTCCTTCATCCAGCATTCCTACGTCGCCTACACCGGTTCGTACGGGTCCGTCATGCTCGGCGGACTGGGCATGCTGTTCGGCCTGTTGAAGGGGACGACGTGGGAGGTGACCGATCCCGGCTCGCAGGTCGTCTTCGACGCGGTCGAGCACGCGTGGGCACCGTTCCTCTTCAACGGCCTCGTGATGGACGCGGTGTCGGGACGCGCCCCGAGCCGGGGCGTTCAGGTGGCCGACCCCTTGCAGGTGCAGATGGACGACCACACGCGCGGGCACGCCGTACTCGCCGCGATCCTGCTGCTCGCCGAGGGCGCGAGCAGCGCCGAGCGGACCCGCTGGCGAAAGTTGGTGAAGGGCTGGGCCGCGCGGGACTACTTCAGTCCCCCGCTGGCGGACACCACGCAGAGCCTGTCCGCCCTGGCCCGGCTCTCCGCGGTGACGGCGGACACCTCGGTCACGGCGGAGCCCGAGCCGGTGGTGCACCGGCTGTTCCCGTCCATGGACCGGGCGGTGCACCGGCGGCCGGGCTGGGCGGCCTCGCTGTCCATGGCTTCGAAGCGGATCACGCACTACGAAACGGGCAACGGTGAGAACCTGCGGGGCTGGCACACCGGCAGCGGAATGCTCTGCTGGTGGGGTTCCGCCTCCGGGAACGGCCAGTACTCGGACGCCTTCTGGCCCACGGTCAATCCGTACCGGCTGCCCGGGACCACGGCCTCGCGCAAGCTGCTCGCCGACGGGGCGGGAGGTGACTGGGGGGCCTCGCGGCCGGACGTGACGTGGGTGGGCGGCACGACCGACGGGGAGTTCGCCTCGGTGGGCCAGCACCTGAAGGGGCTGGGGAGCACGCTCACGGCGCGGAAGTCCTGGTTCTTCCTCGATGACACGGTGGTCTGCCTGGGCGCCGGGATCAGTGCCGCGGACGGCACGGCCGTGGACTCGGTCATCGACAACCGGAATCTGGGCGCGGCCGGCACCCACGCGCTGACCGTCGGCGGCACGCTCCAGCCGGGCACGCTGGGCTGGAGCGCGTCCTTCCCCGGTCCCGGCTGGGCCCATCTGGCGGGCTTCGGCGGGTATGTCATGTCGGGCTCGGGGACGTTCAGGGCGCTGCGGGAAGCGCGTACCGGCAGGTGGAGCGACATCAACCGGAGTGCTTCCACCACAGCCCTGACCCGGCGCTACCTGACCCTCTGGTACGACCACGGAACGGATCCGACGGCCGGGAACTACGTCTACCAGGTGATGCCGGGAGCCACGGCCGCCCAGACCTCGGCGCGGGCGGCCACCGCGGGATGGCTCGCGGTGATCGCCAACAATACGGCCGCGCAGGGTGTGACGGTCGGCTCCCTCGCCTTCACCGGGGTCAACTTCTGGCAGTCCGGGACGGTCGGCGCACTGCAGGCGAGTGCGCCCTGTTCGGTGACGGTGCGGGAGCGCGGAGACGGCACGGCGGTGCTCTGCGTCTCGGACCCGACCCGCACGCTGACATCGCTGACCCTCGCGTGGGACAGGCCCGTCAGCCAGGTGCTGTCCCAGGCGGCGAGCGTGGTCTCGGCGTCCACCGGGGCACGGCTCCAGCTCGGCCTCGGCAGTCTGACCGCGGCGGCCGGAGCCTCCCAGGAGGTGGTGGTGCGGCTGGCGTGATCCAGGTGCCTCGTGCGGGGCGGCAGAAGCAGAGGGCATGGGGTGACATAGCGTGCCCTCCATGGATCAGGAGCACATAACCGGGGACGGCGAAGGCGCGGGCAGGCGGCGGTTCCTCGCCCTGGCGACGGGGGCGGCGGCCACCGCCGCCGGGCTGGCTGCCGTAGCCGGCTGCGGCAGCCGGGACACCGCGAAGGCGGACGGAGCGGGGCCGGGCGAAAGCCCGAAGCCGACCGGCTCGCCGGAGAAGCCGGAGAAGGACGGGCCGCACCGCTTCGACGTCAAGGCCGAGAACGCCCGGCCGGGACACGCCGACTGGCAGGTGACCAAGGCCGGACCGGCGCGGGCCATCGAGGGCTTCGCCGACAAGGTCAGCGTCCTGCCCGGCGAATCCTTCGGCCTGCACGTCTCCACCACCGCGCCCCGCTTCACCGTCTCCGCCTACCGCATGGGCTGGTACGGCGGCGCCCGCGCCCGCCTGGTCTGGCGCTCCGAAGCCCTGCCCGGGGTGCGCCAGCCCGACCACACCGTGGATCCGGCGACGCGGACGGTCCGCACCCGGTGGGCCCGTAGCGCCACCGTCGAGACCAAGGACTGGCCCGAGGGCTGCTATCTGCTGCGGCTCGACGCCCAGGGCGGGGAGGGCCAGCGGTTCGTCCCCGTCACCGTGCGGTCCGCCGCCACGACCGGACGTACCGTCGTCGTCAACGCGGTAGCCACCTGGCAGGCGTACAACCGGTGGGGCGGCTACGGCAGTTACGACGGCCCCGCCGGTGGGTACGCCTCGCGCTCGCTGGCGGTGTCCTTCGACCGGCCGTACGAGTACGACGACGGCGCGGGCCTCTTCCTCGTCTACGAGGCACCGCTGCTCGCGCTCGCAGAGCGGCTCGGGATACCCCTGGCGTACACCACGACCACGGACGTGGCCCGGGAGAAGCGGCTGCTCGAAGGCGCGGCGGCGGTGCTCTCCCTCGGGCACGACGAGTACTGGTCGCCGGAGCAGCGCGCGCACGTCACGGCCGCCCGGGACGCCGGCACCAACATCGCGGTCCTCGGCGCGAACTGCTGCTACCGCCGGATCAGGCTGGAGGCCTCCGACCTCGGACCGGACCGCACGCTCGTCTGCTACAAGTCCTCCTACGAGCAGGACCCCGGCTTCAAACGCGGCCACCCGGCCACCGTCGACTTCCGCTCCCCGCCCGCCGCCGACCCGGAGAGCTCCCTGCTCGGCGTGATCTACGACGGCTACCCGGTGGACGCCCCGTACGTCGTCACCCACCCGGGCCACTGGCTCTTCGAGGGCACCGGCGCCAAGGCGGGTGACCGCTTCGCACACCTGGTGGGTGTGGAATACGACCGGGTCAACACCGGCTTCCCGACCCCGCGCCCGATCGAGATCCTGGCCCATTCCCCCGTGGTCTGCGAGGGCCGCCCCAGCCACCAGGACACCGCGTACTACACCGTGCCGAGCGGCGCGGGCGTCTTCGCCACCGGAACCATGCGCTGGGTGGAGGCCCTCGACGCGACGGGCGACGGCCGCAGCGGATCGAACCACGGCCTGGACGCGCGCTCGGGCGCCCTGACCACCAAGGTGACGGAGAACCTGTTGCGCGTCTTCGCGGCCGGCCCGGCGGGACGGACGCATCCGGCGCAGGACAACGTGAGGGCCGTGTACGGGGGTTCGGGCGCGGGTTCGTGAGACCGACCGGTCCGCTCGAATGGGCTGGACTCCACCCGTAAGGGCTGTTTAGGATCATGCCGCGGCATCGCGTGTCGGTCACCGGCCGGGTGAGACATGGAGGTGCCGGGACATGCCTTTCGGAGGCATTCACCCATGGCGATTCAGCTGAACCACACGATCATCCACTCCCGTGACAACCGGGAGTCCGCCGAGTTCCTGGCGTACTTCCTCGACCTGGAGGTCGGGACCCCGTGGGGCCCCTTCATCCCCGTCGACACCGCCAACGGCGTCACCTTGGACTTCGCGACCGCCCCGGCCGAGTCCATCACGCCGCAGCACTACGCGTTCCTGGTATCCGAGGCCGAGTTCGACGAGGCCTTCGAGAAGATCAAGCGGGCGAAACTCACCTACTACGCCGACCCGCACGGGCTCCACCCCGGCGAGATCAACCACAACGACGGCGGGCGCGGCGTGTACTTCCAGGACCCGTCGGGCCACGGGATGGAACTGATCACCCGCCCGTACGGCGGCTTCAAGGAGTAGGGCCGGGGCAAGCGGTCGCAGGCGCCCGCGGCGCGGCGCAGAGCCGCCGAGCGCGCCCGCCCGGCGGTTGCGGGAGGTGTGGCACCGGATCGGGCAGCGGCTCAGTCGAGCATGCGCCACATGGCCCACTCCGGCAGCGCCGGGTTCCGCGCCGCCGCCCGCGCCGTCTCCTCGTCGCCGAGCAGCCGGACCAGGTCCGGTACCGGCAGCCGTGGATGCTGAGCGGCGAGCCCGCGGACGTGCGGGTCCGGGTCGTCGAGCAGCCGCGCCGCCGACCGCGCGGACAGCCGGGGATCGGTAGCCGCCCTGGCCCGGACCTCCTCGTCCTCGTCCCGGCTGAAGCGTTCCACCAGCGCCGCCGTCGAGTCGGGGTCGTCCAGCGCGAGCTGCCGCAGCCTGCGGTGGGGGTCCTCGGCGTGCCGGAGCAGGTCGCGGCGGGGGAAGTTCGGGTGGCCGTAGGGCCGGTTGGGCGTGGAGAGGCTTCCGGTCCACCAGTTCCAGACCTCCAGGAGCATGTCCGCCGGGGCGTCGTCGCACCGCTCGGCGAGGAACAGCCGCACGACCCGGTCCTCGTCCCGGGCGAGGCGCTCCACGACGTCGGTCGGCAGCCGCCGGGCCGTCGCCACGCTGCCGCGCAGCACGGGATGGACGGAGGTGGAGAGCCGCCGCATCGCCTCGGGGTCCTCGTGCAGGGCCTCCACCCACGGCACCGGGCGTCGCACGCCGTCCAGTTCCAGGCCTTCGAGGAGGTCCGCCCGCTGCTCCTCCGTCAGCCCGGGCCGCACCGACACGGCGAGGCGTACGCCGGCGTCCGGATCGACGGCGAGTACGGAGACCAGGAAGGGGTCGAGGTACGGGTTCTCCGCGAGGCTCCGGCGCACCGAGGGCGCCCCCTCGGCGCAGAGCCGGGCGGCGAGGTCCCGTTCCAGCCGCCGGGTCTCCACCAGGCCGTACCGGTCCGCCAGTGCGTCGAAGAGCTCGGCCGTGACCGGGACTTCCTCGTGCCGGGCCAGTGCGACCGCCGTCCGCACCGCCTCGGCGCGGTCCGCGGCCAGGCGGGCCCGGACCTCGTCGTCGAGCTCCGCCCAGGCCGCCCCGCAGACCGCCGCGCGTACGGTCGGCGCCGGATCGCGGGCCAGCGCACGGAGCAACCGCTCCGGCAGGCCGGGCAGGCTCGCGGCCTCCTCCCTGGCCGCGTCGGCGCCGGCGCTCGCCAGCGCCTCGTACGCCTCCTCCGTGAGCCGCGCCGTATCCTCGAGCGCCGTTACCGCCAGCCAGTACCTCCGCCGGGAGTCCGGCTCCGCGAGCACGAGCCGGGACCATTGGTCGGCCGTCAGCCGGGCACAGGGGCGGGTACCGGTCCTGGAGAAGCGGAGAGTAGCGCCCCGGTGCTCGGCGAAATGACCGCGTACCTTCCGGTCCGGGTGGTCGATCACCGCCTCCAGCACCGCCTGTGGCAGGTCCGGCCGGTACGGCAACTGGTCACTGACGTCGATCAGTCCCACCAGGATCCCGTCCGGCGCGGCGCGGTTCATGCTCAGGCCCTCCCGGCGGACGTGGCGCAGGCGCTCCCCCACCGCCTCGCCGAACTCGAGGCCGTCCCAGCCCGCCACATCAGTACCCCGCTCGTTCCCCATCCTCCGGAAGGTAGACGATGCTCGGCGCGCCCGTCGTCGGGTGGGTGGCGATGCGGGCGCGGACCCCGTACACCTCGGTCAGCAGGGCCTCGGTCAGTACCTCCGCCGGGGTGCCCGAGGCCGCCACGCGGCCGCCGGCCAGCACGTACAGCCGGTCGCAGTACAGCGCCGCCAAGTTGAGGTCGTGCAGGACCAGGAGGGCGGTGGCCGGCAAGCCGCGGACCAGTCCCAGGATCTCCAGCTGGTAGCGGATGTCCAGGTGGTTCGTCGGTTCGTCCAGGGCGAGGAGGCCCGGGTCCTGGACGAGGGCGCGGGCCACCAGGGCGCGCTGGCGCTCGCCGCCCGAGAGCTCGTCGAACCGGCGCCCCGCGAGGGCGCCCGCGCCGACGGTGTCCAGGGCCTCGGCGACGCGCCGTACGTCGTCGGGACCGTCCTGTTCCCAGAACCGCTTGTGCGGGCTGCGTCCCATGGCCACCACCTCGCGCACGGTCAGCCCGAAGGTGCCTGCCGCGTCCTGGGGCACGACCGCCACCCGTCGGGCGCGGTCCTTCACGCCCAGCGAGGCCGCGTCGACGCCGTCCAGCACCACGCGCCCGCGGTTCGGGCGCAGGGCGCCGTAGACGCAGCGCAACAGCGTCGTCTTGCCGCTGCCGTTGGGGCCGACCACGCCGACCGTCTCGCCGGGGCGGGCGGTGAGGTCGATGCCGTGCAGCAGCGGCTGCCCGTCGATCTCGTAACGCACGGCCTCGACGGCGAGTTCCACGGGACGCGCCGTCATCCCGCGATCCCCTCGGTACGGGTGGACCTGCGCAGCATCCACAGGAAGAACGGCCCGCCGACGAGCGCGGTGACCACGCCGACGGGGATCTCCTCCGGTGCGGCCGCGGTGCGCGCGGCCAGGTCGGCCAGGGTCAGGAACACCGCGCCACCGAGTGCGGCTACGGGCAGCAGCGCCCGGTGCCCGGCGCCGACGACCATCCTGGCGGCGTGCGGAACCATCAGCCCCACGAAGCCGATCGCCCCGCTGTAGGCGACCAGCACTCCGATGACGAGCGAGGTGAGGACGAAGACGGCGGCCCGGAACCGGCCGGTGTCCAGGCCGAGCGCGTGCGCGCCCTCCTCCCCCGCGAGCAGCAGGTCGAGCGGCCGGGCCAGCGCGATGAGCAGGCCGGTCCCGACGAGCAGCGCGGCGGCGGGCAGGGCCAGTTCCCCCCAGCGGGCTCCGCCGAGGCCGCCCAGCGTCCAGAACAGCACGCTGCGCATCTGGTCGGGGTGCGCGGCCAGCACCAGGACCAGGCTGGTCAGCGCGGAGAGGACGTACTGGACGGCGACTCCGGCGAGGATCAGCCGGCCGGTGGTCATGGAACCGCCGCGCCGGGCCATCGCGTAGACGGCGACGAGCGCGCCCATCGACCCGGCGAAGGCGGCGAGCGGTACGGCGGCCCCGCCCGCGAAGGCGAGGACCCCGGCCCCGAAGACGATCACCAGTACGGCCCCGGCCGAGGCCCCGGAGGAAGCTCCGAGCAGGAACGGGTCGGCGAGCGGGTTGCGGACGAGGGCCTGCAGCACGGTGCCGGAGACGGCGAGGCCGGCGCCGACGACGGCCCCCAGCAGCACGCGCGGCATCCGGACGTCCCAGACGATGGTCCCGAACGCCCCACCGCCCGGTCGGGGGCCGGGGCCCGGGGCCGGGCCGGCGAGCACGATGTCGAGCACCTGGCCCGGCGGGATCCGGACCGGCCCGAGGGCCAGCCCCGCCACGGTCGAAGCCACCAGCGCGGCGGCGAGTACGGCCAGGACGGCAGGGGTACGGGTGAGCGCGCGGGCGAGCCGTCGCCTCACGCGGCGTCGGGGTGCAGCTGGGCACCCAGGGATTCGACCGCGTCGGCCACGCGCACGCCGAGTACGGCGCAGGACAGCGGGAGCACGACGAACCGCCGGTTCTTGACGGCGGGAACCTGCGCGAGCGCCGGGTCGTTCAACAGGCGCTGCTTCTTGGCTTCGACGGTGGTGCCGCCGTAGTCGTAGATGAGGACGACTTCGGGCTTCCGCTCGATGACCTTTTCCCACGACACGTCACCGAAGGTGTCCTTGAGGTCGGCGAACACGTTCGTCCCGCCCGCCAGGGAGACGATCTCGTTGCCGATCCCGTTGCCTCCCGAGGTGAAGGCGGAGGCGTCACCGGAGTCGTAGGCGAAGACCGTCGGCCTGGTCTTCTCCTTCACCCGCGCGGTGACGGCGTCGATGCGGCGCTGCTCGTCCGCGATGAGCTTTTCGCCGCGCTCGGGCACGCCGAAGGTCCGGGCCACCTCGGTGATCTCGGTCTTGAGCTGGTTCAGGCCGACGGGCCCCTCGGTGCAGTACTCCACGCTGAGCCGGGAGTTGATGCCGGACTTCGCGAGCCCCTCGCGGTCACGGCCCTGCGCCTTGTCGAAGGCGCTGGAGTAGCCCCCGTACACGAAGTCGGGGTCGGCGCCGAGGAGGACCTCCTTGGAGGGGTACTCCTTCGCCAACACCTTGATCTGGTCGTAGGCGGGCCGGTAGGCGGGCAGTACGGCGTCGTCGAGGTAGGCGGTGCCGACCATCTTGTCCCGCAGCCCGAGGGCGAGGAGGAGTTCGGTGGCGTGCTGGTTCATCGCGACCGCGCGCTGCGGCGGCGCCTGATAGGTGCTGCTGACACCGCAGTTGGTGACGGTGTACGGATACCCGGGCGCGGCGGGCGCTCCGGCGGCCGCGCCCCTCGCCCCGGGCGATCCCCCGCAGGCGGTCATGGGTATCAGGAGCGAGACGGGTACGAGCGCGCGCAGAAGAGCGCGGGGGTACGACGACATGGCGAAGCCTCTCCCGGGGATCCGCGTCCCCTGGTCGAACCGAAGAGGCGGTGCGTCAGTGTCTGACTCCCGACTCCCGCAGGGGGAGGTCCGGTCACAGTGGCGGGACCGCACCGGATTCACACCGGTTTCCTGTCCTGCACCGCCTGGATAGCTCGTCCCAGTCTGCCAGACGGGATGATCTCTCGTGGGGACGATCGCGCCGGGCTTGGTGCACGGGCCAGGATCTGATCCGAAACCCCCGGGACGAAGTCCCCGTTGTCAGTGGTGTGTCCGAGGATGGGCACATCAACCAGCGGCTACTACATGCGGGGATGCTGCAGGGCTGCGGGTGAGCGGTTCCGTCCCGCCGGGCCCCCTTGGGGGGACAGCGACCGGCGGGGCGGAGGGCCGTCCGGCTCCGGCCGGTTCTGGCCGGTTCCCGGGGGCCGGTCGGGGGCCCGCGCGGCTACAGCGTGACCCGGTAGAAGACCTTTCCGTCGCGGGGTACCGCGCCCAGGGCCTTGTAGAACTCGAGGGCCGGCGGGTTGTCCGTGTCGGCCGTCCACTCCACTCGTGAGCAGCCGGCCGCGACCGCCGCGGCCTTGAGTCCCTCCATGAGCGCTCCCGCCACGCCGCGGCGGCGGGCGGACTCCCGGACGTACAGCTCCTTCAGGAACAGGGAGGTACCGGCTCCGGACGCCGGCCACAGGAAGGTGTACGAGGCGAAGCCGAGTACGCCGTCGCCGTCGCGGGCGTCGAGTACGCCGTCGCCGTCGCGGGCCAGGAGGACCGTTGCCACCGGCCGTTCGCCGAACAGGGCACGCCGGATCTGCTCGGGGTCGCCCGGAGTCGGCTTCCCGCCGTAGTAGGCCGCGATCTCTCCGAGGACCACGGAGATGACGTCGACATCGCGCTCGGTCGCCTGCTCGATCCGCACTGCTGTCCCTCTCGCCATTCTCACCAGGGATCTGCGCCAACACCCCGCGCACCACCCGCGCCTGCGGCATCGTCCGTGCCTCGGAAACCCTAGCCGCCGACTCCCTCGCCCGGTAGGTGATCAGCACAGAGCGGAGCCCGCCTGGCAGGCGCCGGCAGGCTCCGGGGAAACGCCGAACGCCCAGCCGGGATACCTGCTCCCGCCTGGGCGTTGGCTTGGGGCTACGGACATAGCCCCGTGTTCTGGGGCTACATCCAGGAAGCGGACCCCTGGACCGATGCAGCATCCGAGGGCATCGGGCTCTGACCTGCACTTAGGGGAACACTATGCGCTGGCCTTGTTCCAGCAGAGAGCCCCCGCGCCAGCTGGATGCGGGACCTTCGGTTGCATGTGGGTCAGGACACGTCGGTCCGAACGGCCTTGCCGATCAGTCCGTCGGTGTAAGTCACCGTCTTCGGAGCGAAGGCTCCCTTGCCCGTGATCGAACCGGTGACGTTCTCGCCCGGGGCGAGCTCGACCGTTGCGATCTGATCCTCGTCAGCGCCGAGTTCGGCGGGGTGCTTGGTGCCGTTCGTGTCCGTGATCGCGAAGTAGAGCGGGTTCACGTTGATCGACTTGCTGCCGTTGTTCGTGATCGTGACGGACACGCTCGTGTAGGCGCCGTCCTGCGCGATGATGCTCTTCTTGAACTCCGCCTTTTTCGCTACCACTTCGACGGCGGGCTTCTTCTCGGGTGCGGCAGACGATGGCTTGGCCTCGGGGGACTTCGCCGGCTGAGAGGAAGCTGCTGCGGGCGGTGCGGCCGTTTCCTTCGTCTTGTCGTTGCTCTCGTCGCCGAGCAGCGCGCCGATGATGCCGAGGAGCACGACGCACCCGACGACGCCGAGGCACGAGAAGCCGACGATCTTTCCGGCGTTGGACTTCTTCGGCTGGGGCGAAGGCGGGTACCCGTATCCGGGTTGCTGCGGCTGGCCAGGCGGCGGGTACCCGTACCCCGGGTTCGGCTGCTGATCGGGCGGCGGGAACTGCTGAGACATGTAACCCCCACAAGGCTGGTGCGAACCTCGCCACCGTATGGGCGCGTTGGGATACACGGGCGCTCATGTCCGAACCGTGACATTCGAAGATTCAACGACTGAGTGCCCTTAGAGGCGCCATCTATCCGGAACTTCCCCTGCCATATGCCTACCGGCCTGCGTCGGCAGGGGTGTCCGACAGAATCCCTTAGGCGATTCTCAGGAGACGGGACCCGCGCAAGAGCCACGACCACCAACGCGCGCACGCCGACCTCGCACGCGTCCTCGCACGCATCCGGCGGCGCCGATCCGGTCACCCCGGCTGCGATCGGCGCGGCCACCACGGCCGCCCTGACGCTGGTGTCCGAGCAGGGCTGGGCAGACCGACCGCAGGACCAAGGCCTGCTGGCGTGGACGTACAACCCCAACATGGCTGGCCACGTCACCGCGCAGAGCAACGGCGGCGTGGCGGGCCGAATCACGCTGGTGAGGATCATCCTGCGCGAGGACATCACATGGTCCAACGTCTGGATCGGCCTCGCCGGACTCGTCGCGGCCGCGGTCCTGTCGAACTGCTACCTCGGCGTGTACTCGGCCGCCGGCACTCTGCTCGGCACGACGACCGACATCTCGGCGTCCCTGATGACCGGGGCCACTGCGAAGGCCCTGCCGTTGGTGACGCCTTTCGCCGCGGCTGCGGGAACGTACTTCATCGCCATACTGCTGAACGGAACGTGGGCGCCCAACAGCCTCACTTTCAAGGCGAGCGGCGCGGGCGTCTCGGTGAACGCTGGGCTGACCGCGCCGAACCTCCGCTACTCGAACACGCTCACCTCGCAGACCAGCCTGCCGTCGTCGCTGACACTGTCCGGCCAGCTGACCTCGTTCATCAACACGGGCTGGGCCAGCCAGTGGTACGGCGTCTCCTGACCCCGTGCAGCACAACGCCCCGTCTCGGAGCCTTCGGGCCGCGGGAGGGGGCGCTTTCGTGCGTCCGGGCTCAGTCGAGCGGGAGGGCCTGGTGTGCAGCGACGATCGCGTCGATGCGGTGCGCCAGGTCCACGTCGGCCCGGGTCAAGACGTGGCCAGCGTCGTGCGTCGTGATCCGCGCGGTGAGGCTGTCGATACGCAGGTCAAGGTCCGCATGGTGATGCACCCGGCGGGAGCGGTCGGCGATAGTAACGATGGCGGCTACGGCCGCGTGGTAGCGGATCTCGTACGTCCGGGCGATCACGTCGCCCTGCCGCTCCCAGCCGGGCAGGCCGACCAGCGCGGCCGTGATCTCCTCGTCGGTCAACGGCTTCGGAACTCCCACGTCATACCCCCTCGGTGACGGGCGCCAGGAGCTCGGCGAGGTCCCGGCCTACCGGGGCATCCTGCCACGGCCGCATGGCCCGCTCCAGGGTGGCCAGTTCACGCAGCATCCGAGCCGAGCGCGTCTCTGCCGCAATCTCGGCGGCCACCCGGGCGATCTCGACGGCCTGCTCCGGCTCCCGAGCCCCAGCCGCTGCGGTGGCATGACGGGCGAGGTACACGCCGCGGTCCCGGCGCGCGGTCGCGGGCACCGCGGTGAGGACCTGCGACCACAGGAACTCCGCCTCGCGGCCAAGCCCGAGCCGCCCGTAGCAGGTGGCCCGCTGCACCTCCAGGTAACCGGGCGTGCGGCGGCAGGCGTTGCCCCAAGGGAGGTCGTCGTCGACCCGAGAGATGAGGCCGCCTGCGGTGTCGATGAGCCGGTCGACGGCAGTCCGGTCCCCGGTGAGGCTGGCGCCGTAGGCCTGCTGCTGCATCGCCATGATCTGTACCTTGGGGAGGACCCGGTCGTCGTCGAGGGCGGCCTCGCACAGGTCGATGACGCCGTGCCCGTCGCCGAGATCGGTCCGGACCTGCGCGAGGTTTACGAGGGAGTAACCAACGAGGTGCGGGTCCCGAGAGCGGGCCGCGATCTCCTGAGTTATCCCCCGCCAGAAGCTGGCCGCGCCGAGGTCGCCGGCATCCTGGTAGAGCCAGCCGACGAGCGCGGCGTAGGCGGCGCCGACGCGGAGTAGGCCGCGGCGGGTCTCGCCGTGGGCGGAGCGGATGAGCTTGTCGATGAGCTGGTACTGCGCGGACACGGTCCCGATGAGGTCGTGGGGGCCGAGGAACATGTCGGCGCGGTAGTGGCCCTCCAGCTGCTCCTGGAAGTAGTCGATGAGCGCGGGGTCGACGTGCTGCTTGGCGACCGGACCCGGTAGGAGTGCGGCTGCGGTGACGTTGACGAAGGTGCGGCGCTTCATGTCTTCCTCTTGGTGGGCTTCGGGTCTGATCCAGCCGGCGGGCGCTCTGAAGCCGAGGTCTTCGGGCCACCGACCGAGAGCGTCGTGCAGCACGGTCGCGGTTTCCTCCGGCGGCCATCCCGGGCTCGCGCCTTCCCACCGGCGCCAGGTACGGGCGGACACCTCGTACGAGCGGTCGTCGAGGAAGCGCTGTCCGTGCGCGCTGAGGGCCGCGGCGGCTGCGTCCATGCTGCGCCATCCGGCCCGGAGCCGGGCGGCCCTGAGAGCGTCGTTTCGGTGCCCCATGGCCCCAGTGTGAGGTGTCATCGCGTCTGTCCCCGGCCATGGCCGCCGCGTGACCACCGATGGCCGCGCGATGGCCTATCTGCCCATGTGCGTGCCAGCACATCATCCTCCTGTGGCCGGACGTTGCCCAGCTGAACAGGCGCCGCACCCAAGGCCATTCCACCCGCTGACAACGGTAGGGAGCACCACCATGCGGCCCCAGGCCCAAGCGATCGACGATCTCGTAGAGCGAGCTTTGACGCGCTACGACCAGCGGCCCGACGCCCAAGGCGTGGCGGCCCTCGTCGACGATCTGATCACCACGGGCCAGGAGCTGCACGCCACGGTCTCCCAGATCCCCGTGGCCCAACAGTCCGAGCGCGCTTCCGCGTCTCTGGCCGAGTGGGCGTACTTCCTCGAGGCAGGCCCTCTCGGCCACGGCGATCACGCGAACTGGAACCATGCCCGCGGCCTCGCCCGCATCATCCGGACGATGGCGGCAACGCTCGCCGAGCAGGACCGGGCCGGCGCCCGGTGAACGAGCCCGCCCGGCAGTTCCTCTACGTACTGATCGTGCTCGGCATCCTCACCGCCATCCTCGTCGGCATCCACTGACCCGCACCTCCTGCAAACGACTAGGGAGACGCATGTCCAGTCCCGTACCCAACCCCGTCCCGCCGCCCTGCATCAGCAAGCCCGGCGACCCGAAGCCCGCGACCATCTGCACGGCCACGCTGAGTGCGCCCGCGAACCCGCGCGCGCTGCTCAGCGACGCCGAGTTCAACGGCGTGATGCACACCGTCCTCGATAACAACCCGGGCATGGAGCCGAGCCTCGCCGGCCGGATCGTCACCGACGCACTGGCGTTCCTCGCCACAGCAGTCTGGCGTCCGCAGGGTCTCGTGCCCTCCGGGGTGGTCGATGAGGGCTGGCACGCGCTCATCCTGCACACGGGCCTCTACCAGTCCGTGTGTGCCCGGCTGGGCGGGTTCATCCACCATGTTCCGGAGCGGCCCGACCCCGAGAATCGTCCGCACAGCTCGGTCGAGCGCACCGTGGCCGCGATCAAGGCGGCGGGCTACAGCGTGCACGAGGAGCTGTGGCGGGGCCCGGAGGACTCCACTATCTCCGTCGCCGCGAACTGCCGGCACTCGGACGACGGCGGACCGATCGTCATCATCCCCAAGCCCAAGGGCTGAGTAGGCTCGGCGCATGACTGAGTGGATCGATCCCAGGTACGCCGATGTGGTCGCCGAGCTGCGCGAGCAGCAGGGCCCGGATCGGCGAAGCCCGCAGCCGGTGCGGGGGTTCATCGTGTCGGAGCCTGACGAGGCCTGACCAAGACCAGCCCCGACCAGCCGGCAATCCCCCCGCCGGTCGGGGCTATCCAACTTGGCTCGCGCCCCATACGGTGTGTGCATGCCGCAACTAAAGGTCTTAGGTTCCGCTTAGCTACTCCCGCACCAGTTCGGCGAGTGGTACGCCGAGTGCATCGGAGATCCGTAGCAGCGTGTCCAGCCGCGGCGAGACCTTGCCCTGTTCGAGAAGGGTGTACGACGGTCGATCCATGCCCATGCTGTTTGCCAGCCGCTCCTGAGTCAGGTTGCGGTGCTCCCGTGCGGCCCGGATCTGGCGCGCGATGCGTTTTCGACGGGCGAGCACATCGTCGGAGGGTGGTTCGGAGCGCGCAGCTCGCGGCCCGCCCCATGAACTCGCCCCCGCGCCACGCGCGACCAGGGTGGCCGGTTCTGGCGTTCGTACATCCGCCATACCGGTCACCCTGGCTCTGATTTCGGTCAGGACAAGCCCCCCCGCCCCCATTCCGGGGCGGTCTAGCGTGTACACGAGAGAACCCTCCGACATAACACGCCGGGGGGTTCTCTGCCTGGAGCCGGGTCTCCCCACCCGAACGTCCAGACCCCGAGCGGCGTACATCTGGCGCGCATGGGGAGTAGCGCCGGCCCCGCTCGCGCCTGCACTCTAACCCGATGATCTGCCAGTTGTGACCCCCCACATGGGTGATGACAGGAGCCGCCCCGTGGGGCGTGTGGATTCTTAGTGGACTCCGATCACAAGAAGACCCCCCGACCGATCCCGGTCGAGGGGTCAAAAACAGGGTCTCACCTGCTACTTCTCCTGGCAGGGGTGGCAGGAGTCGAACCTGCGACATCTGGTTTTGGAGACCAGCGCTCTGACCAGCTGAGCTACACCCCTTCGGCGAGACCAACCATGTCATGGCGCGCGCTGAAGATCCACTGAATTCGGGGGTCAGTCGCGAGGAAATTCTTCGCGGGTTCGGGCTTCGGAGGAGCGGAGCCAGTCGATCAAGGCGGCGTCGCTGCTGGTCAGGGCTGTGTCGAGCGGGGTCAACTCGTCGTAGTCGATCCAGCCGATGTCCGCACGTTGAGACAATGGGTATCGATTGGTGGACAGTACGAGGCCTTGCGCGTGGAGCCGCGGTGTGGCGGGCCGGCCGGGGTGGCGGGAGCAGGCGGGCCGACGGAGCGGCCGGGGTGGCAGGGGCGGGCCCGGCGGAGGATCGTGAGCGGGGTGAACCGTGGAACAGCAGGTTCCGCCCTGCCCAGCCGCCCCCTGGCCCACCGCGCTCCGGCCCGGCCGCCCGGCCGGGGCCGCCGCAGGGCGACCGCCCTCGTCGCCCTCGCGGCGGCCTTGCTCCTGGTCCCCGCCCTGCTCGGCGCGGGCCCCGGCGGCTCAGGTGAGACCGTCCCCCTCGCCGGCAAGGAGCCGGGTGAGCGGCTGGACGTGACCCTGACCCAGGTGGTCGACCCGGCGAGCCCGGCGCCCGACGACACCGACCGGCTGGTCTCCGTACGGTTCCGGCTCGAGAACACCGGGACCGCCTCGTACAAGGATTCCCCGGCCTCCTCGGCGCACCTGCTCGACTCCGACGGGCAGCGGTTCACCGGCCTCAACGCGTCGACCGGGGCCGGCCCGGCGTTCCCCGACACCGTCACCCTCGACCCGGGTGACAGCGCGACCGGCTTCGTGACCTTCAAGCTGCCGAAGGACGCGGGCCTCGCCGCGGTCCAGTTCGCCCTGAACGGCGGCCTCGCCGACGATGTCGGCCAGTGGAGCCTCTCCTAACGCTCTCCCGACGCTTGGCGACGGCGACACCGGACCGCCGCCCGAGGTCGCTCCCTTCGCCGGCCCGTGGCCCACCGCACGGCCACGAGACGGCCACGAGACGGCCACCGCCCGATCCCTTCACATCCCGCCGCATCGCGCCGCCCCCTTGACCCGGTCTGGTCCAGACCAATAGTTTCCGCATGCACAGCGCACGTGCCCCGGCATCACTCACCGCATCCGTAAAGGAAGCCCATGCGCCGCAGCATGCTCGGCAGGCTGGCCGTCGCCGCCTGCTCCCTCTCCCGGCTGACCGCCTTCGCTCCCGCCCACGACGACTCCGGGTACGGGGACTCCGGGCACGACCGCTCGTACAAGAAGGTCGGCTACTTCACCCAATGGGGCGTCTACGGACGGGACTTCCAGGTGCAGGACCTGGAGAAGAACGGCAGCGCGAGCAAGCTCACGCACATCAACTACGCCTTCGGCAACATCAGCGCGGACGGGAAGTGTTTCACCGGCAACGTTCCCGGTGAGGCCGACGCCTGGGCCGACTACGTCCGTCCGCTGGACGCCGAGAACTCCGTGGACGGCGTCGCCGACGACTGGGTGCAGCCGGTCGCCGGCAACTTCAACCAGCTGCGCGAGCTCAAGGCCAAACACCCGAACCTCAAGGTCCTGCTGTCGTTGGGCGGTTGGAGCTGGTCCACGCACTTCTCGGACGCCGCGCTCACCCCGGCCTCCCGCGAGGCGCTCGTCGCGTCCTGCATCGACCTGTACATCAAGGGCAACCTCCCCCAGGAGGGCACCCGCGGCGGTGCGGGCGCGGCCGCCGGGCTCTTCGACGGGTTCGACATCGACTGGGAGTGGCCCGGCTCCGCAGGCGACACCGACACCACCTACCGCCCCGAGGACAAGAAGAACTTCGCGGCCCTGGTGAGCGAGTTCCGCACGCAGCTCGACGCCTACGCCCGGAGCCAGAAGCGGAAGTCGAAGTACGAGCTGTCCGCCTTCGTTCCGACCGCCCCCGCCAAGATCGACGCGGGCTTCGACGTCCGCCGCATCATGCGCGACCTCGACTTCGTCACGCTCCAGGGCTACGACTTCCACGTCTCCGGTGAGGCGAAGACGGCCCAGCAGTCGGCGCTGTACGCCCGGGGCGACTTCAGCGTCGACGGTACGGTGGAGGCCTGGGAGCGGCGGGGCGCGCCCGCGCACAAACTGGTGATGGGCATGCCGTTCTACGGGCAGGGCTGGACCGGCGTGAGCGGTGGCGGGGACGGCATGGGCCAGCCCGCGACGGGCCCGGCTCCAGCCGCGTGGGCGTCCGGGTACGCGGACTACAAGGAGCTCAAGCAGCTTGCCGACGCGGGGGATTACCAGCTCTTCCGCGACCGCCGCAACGGCCACGCCTGGCTGTTCGACGGCGCCACCCTCTGGACGTACGACGACCCGCAGGTGCTGCGCGCGAAGACCCGCTACATCCGTGAAGAGGGCCTCGGCGGCGCGATGTTCTGGTCCCTGGACGCGGACACCGCCGACGGCGAACTGATGACCGCCGTCGACCAGGGCCTGCGCGGCCACTGACCGGGCCGTCGCGGCGCAGTCGCCGACCCCTCTCCCTCTCCCCGAACAGCGCCGCCGGGCCGCGGAAACGGACCCGTCCCGGCGGCGCCCCAACCCGCACGCCGCCCGCATCAAGACCTCCACGGTGACGGGTTCGCGGACCCGGATACCCTCACCGGATGACTTCTTCCGACCAGATCACCGCCGCCGACTCCGGTACCTGGCAGCTGGGTGACCTCACCGTCCGCCGCATCGGCTTCGGCGCGATGCGGCTCACGCACCTCGCCGACGGCTCCCCCAGCGACCGGGACCGGGTGACCGGGGTGCTGAGGCGGGCGGTCGAGCTGGGCGTCAACCACATCGACACCGCCGCGTTCTACTTCTCCTCGACCCGCTCCGCCAACGAGCTCATCAACCGGGCCCTCGCCCCTTACGCCGACGACCTGGTCATCACCACCAAGGTCGGGCCGGGCCGCGACCCCTCCGGCGAGTGGTGGTGGGCCACACCCGAGCAACTGCGCGGGCAGGTCGAGGAGAACCTGCGCCAACTGGGCCGCGACCACCTGGACGTCGTCAACCTGCGCGCCCCCCGCCAGGCGACGACCGGTTCGATCGCCGAGCACTTCGGGGCGCTCGCCGAGCTGCGCACGGCAGGGCTGATCCGTCACCTGGGCGTGTCCAACGTACGGCCGGACCACCTCGCCGAGGCCCGTGCCATCGCGCCCGTGGTGTGCGTGCAGAACGCGTACGGGATCGGCTCCCCGGCCGAGGAGCATGCCTTCCTCGACGCGTGCGGCGAGCAGGGCATCGCCTTCGTCCCGTTCTTCGCGATCGCGGGCGCGGGGAAGGAAGCCGGAGTGGTCGCCGAGGACGGCGAGGCCGTACGCCAACTCGCCCTGGCTCATGGCATCTCCCCGGCCCAGCTGCGCCTCGCGTGGACGTTGAGCCGGGGAGCACACGTCCTGGCCATCCCGGGCACCGGCAACCCCGTGCACCTGGTCGAGAACGTCGCCGCCGGCGCGCTGCGGCTGTCGGCCGAGGAGATCGCGCTGCTCGAAGCGGCGTAGGCCGAGGCCGGGGCACGCACCCGGCCTCCCCGGACCGCGCGACCCGCCCCCGCTGTTCGGGGGGCGGCGTCCCTGCCGTGCCCGTTCCCGCCGCTCACACCATCACCCCGCGGTTGCAGGGGTGATGGCGCGGTGGGCGGCGGCCAGGGCCGCCGTCTCGGTGAAGGCGGGTACGCGTCCGGTGCCCCCTCGGCCGGACACGGAGAGGGAGGCGGCCGCCATGCCGTAGGCGACGGCGTCCGCGAGGGTGTCGCCCAGTACGAGGCGGGCGGTGGCGGTGCCCGTGAAGCAGTCTCCGGCGCCGGTCGCGTCGACCGGGTCCGGATTGACGGGGACCGGGTGGTACGTCACCCCCGAACCCGCGCCCCCGTCGAGGAGCAGCCGGTCGGAGCCCGCCGTGACCACGACCGTACGGGCGCCCAGGGCTCGGTAGCGGGCCGCGGCTTCGGCCGGGTCGGCGGTGTCGACCATGGCCAGCGCGTCGCCCGGGCACGAGGTCTTCAATATCCCGGTCAACGGGGCGATGTGGGCCAGCAGTTCGCGGGCCTCGCTCCGACCGGTCAGCGGCGCGCGAAAGTTGGGGTCGTAGGAGAGGTGCCCGCCGGCCGCGTGCACGGCCCGGGCGGCGGCCAGCACGGCGTCACGGCTGCTCGGTGACAGGGCGCCGGTGATTCCGCTGGTGATGAGGGCCTTGGAGCCGGTGAGCAACTCCCGCCAGGACTCGACGTGTTCCTCGGAGAGGGTCGAACCGGCGCTGCCGGTGCGCCAGTACACGAAGGACCGGTCGCCCTCGGTGTCGGCGCAGAGCAGATAGGCGCCGTTGGGGCGCGGGGACCGGCGGACGTGGGACACGTCCACGCCGAGTGCGGCGGCTCGGGCCAGCAGCGGCGCGCTCAGCTCGTCGTCACCGACGACGGCGAGCAGGGCGGTGCGGGCTCCGGCGGCGACGGCGGCGGCCGCGGCGTTGAGGGCGTCCCCGGAGTAGGAGATGCGGGCGGGCGTGCCGTCGGCGGCGTCGCGCAGGGCGGTGTCGGCGTGTACCTCGACGAGCACCTCGCCGAGCACGAGGACGTCGTACCCCTGCGGTCCCGGTGACGGCGCGGTCGGACCGCCCTCCACGGCGCGGGCACCGGCCGAGCGGCCCGGCAGGGCCGGGGCCGGGGCCGGGGCCGGACTCACGGCCGGGATCGGGCCCGGGCTCACGGCCGGCGTCGCGCTCCGGGTCACGACCGGCGCTCCGCACCCGTACGGGCGGGCACATCCGCGCACGCGTCGCAGCAGGGCCCCGCCAGGTCGGCGAAGACGGCGGCCAGCTCGCCCGGGTCGGCCGGGAGGCCGCTGCCTATGCCGACGGCCGCGGCGCCTGCGGCGAGCCAGTCGCGCACCTCGCCCGGCCTGATGCCGCCCGTCGGAATGATCAGGGCGTCGGGGAGGACGGCCTTGAGGGAGCGGATGAACTGCGGCCCTCCGACGTGCGCGGGAAAGACCTTCGCGGCGCCCGCGGAGCGGACGGCCGAGGCGATCTCACCGGGGGTGAAGCCCCCTTCTACGAAGACGGCCCCGCACTCCGAGGCGACGGCGCGGACCTCGGGTGCCGGGTAGGGGGAGACGAGGAAGGCGGCGCCCGCGTCGAGGGCGGTCATCGCGTCTTCGGTGGTGGTGACGGTGCCGACGCCGATGAGGGCCGGACGGCCGTGCGCGTCGCGGAGCGGCGCCGTGCGGGCGACGGCCGCGGGCCAGCCGGGTGTGGAGGTGGTCAGTTCGACCACGCGGCAGCCGGCGGCGAGCAGGGCGGTGGTGTGGCGGACGGCCTCGTCGGCATCGTCGTTGCGCAGGACCGGCAGCAGACGCTGCGCGGCGATGGCCGCGTACGGGTGACAGGACAAGGAGCCCTCCATTCGTTCCACGTAGTGGAATCATGTATCGTTTAGCGGAACTTCTGATTGCAGACCATACCCGCGGTACCCCACCTTTGGAGAGCATGTGCCCACGGACGGAAGAAGCTCTGGGGACGCGGAGGCCGAAAGCGCCGCGCGGGGCGGCCGGACCTCCGCGGCGGGTTCGGCGCTGGAGAAGTCGATGCGGATCCTGGAGGCCGTGGCCGCGCCCGGCGGCCCGCACCGCCTCACCGACCTGACGGCGGCGGCCGGGGTGCCGAAGTCGAGCACCTTCCGCATCCTGGCCTCGCTGATCGAGCAGGGCTTCGTACGCTCCGAAGGCGAGAGCCGCTACGGGGTCGGTCCGCGGCTCCGGGGACTGTCCGCCCTCGTCAGCGGCGGGGAGCCGGCCAGCATCGAGCAGACCCTGCGGGAGCTCCAACAGGCCACGGGGCAGACGGTCCACCTGGCACTGCACAGCGGGGAGACCATCACCTACATCCGGAAGCTGGAGGGCGACCAGCCCTTCCGGACCGCCTCGCGCATCGGCATGCGGATGCCTCTGCACACGACCGCGATCGGCAAGAGCATCCTGGCCCACCTGCCGGAGAACGAGGTCCGCGAGCTGGTCGCCGCCACCGGACTGCCACGCCGTACGCCGAAGACGCTGACGACTCCGCAGGCACTCGACGCCGAGCTGGCGGCCGTGCGGGCCCAGGGGTTCGCGCTGGACGACGAGGAGAACGAGCCCACCATCCGCTGCGTCGGCGCCGCGATCCTGGGACCGCGAGGCCGACCGATCGGTGGCGTCAGCGTCACCACCGTCACGTTCCTGGTCTCCCGCGAGGAGATCGAGGCCTACGCGCCCCACCTGCGCGCGGCCGCACAGGCGCTGGCTCCGCTGCTCTGAGGCCCACCGCTCGGAGGCCCGGCGCGCCGAAGCCCGGCGCTCCCAGGCCAGCTGCTTCAAGGTCAGCTGCTCCGAGGTCCGCTGAACCGAGCCTGCCGTACCGTGCCCCGCGGTTACGCGTCCTCGCGCCCGGCCGGGCCGGCGAGCCGTGCCGGGTCCGCCGGGTCGGCGGCCCGTGCCGGATCCCCGATCCCGGCCAGCAGTTCACGGGCGGTCCGCAGGTGGCGGTGCCCCGGCTCGAGGACGGACCGGGCCCGCTGCGACGCGCCGGTCAGGAGCGCGCGGGCCTCGCCGGTCCGGCCCCGGGCGAGCAGGGCGCGGGCCCATTCCAGCCGGGAGTAGAACACGTGCGGGTGGTCCTCGCCGAGCACCCGGGTCCGGTCGGCCGTGAGCGCCGCCCAGGCGTCGGCGGCCTCGGCAGTGCGTCCGGCGCGGGCGGCCAGCGCCGCCAGGCTTCCCCGGATCGCGAGGGTGTGCGGATCGTCGGGCCCGACCCCGTCGGCTGCCTCGGCCTCGGTCAGCAGCTCCGCCAACTCCCGCTCCGCGTCGACCGGATCGCCCGACCGGAACCAGATCAGGCTGCGTCGGGTTGCCAGTACCTGCGGGTGGCCCGGGCCGTGGACGCGCAGCCGATCGGCCAGCAGTGCCTCCAACTGGCGGGCCGCCATACGGGGATCGCCGCCCTCGCCGGTGAAGTAGGCCAGCTGGTGGCGGGCCGCCAGGGTGTCCGGGTGGTCCGGTCCCAGCACTTCACCGGCGTCCGTGAGCAGCTCCGCGAAGCGGGCCGCGGCCGCCAGGTGGTCTCCCGACTCTCCGACGAAGAAGGCGAGTTGGTGCCGGGCGGCCAGCGTGTCGGGATGCCTGGGGCCGAGCCGGTCCGTACGCCGACGGGCGATGCCGGCGAGGTCGGCGGCGGCCCTGCGCGGTTTCCCGGAGTCCCCGATGGCGATGGTCAGCGGCAGTTCGGCGCCGGGGACCCCGCCACGCAGGGCGAGACCGAGGGCTTCGACGGCGCGCGCGAGGCGGCCGTCCTGATGGGCGACGAGCCCCATGTCGTAGGCGTCGGCGGGCTCCACCCGGGCCAGCAGCCCGCGCCAGAGGTGGTCGGGAACGGGGCCGTGGCCCGGCGCGTTCAACAGGTAGTCGAACGCGGTGTATCCGGCGCCGTAGTTGCCGATGAGCAGCCCGCTCGTGGCGTAGGCGGCCGCGCAGGCCCAGTCCATCGCCTCCGCGAAGGGCTCGGGCTGGAGGTCGCCGCCGCCGCGGGCCGCCAAGTAGGGGGCGTGCAGCTCGCGCAGCCATGCGCGGCTCACCGGACGGCGCAGTCCGGCCCGGCGGCAGTCCACCGCCGCCGTGACCACGGCGGCGCCGCGCGGGTTTGCGCCCGGCGCCCAGGCGTTCTCCCAGGAGGCCAGGAGTTCGGGTCCGGCCGCCAGCACCTCGGCGACCCCGAAGCGCTCCCCCGCGCGCAGCGCGGCCCCGATGCGGGGATCGCCGCGGTGGGCCGCGGCCCGGCGGCGCTCGTCCGGGGACCAGTGCCGGGGCAGTCTGATGACGGCGGCCTGCTGGAGCAGGTCGCGCTGGGCACGCCAGGCGTCGCGGTCGGAGCCGGTGAGCCGGCTCTCCTCGCGGGCGTCGTAGCGCCGGTACTCCTGGACCCGCATCGTGGCGATCACCATCGTCGTGCGCAGGGAGGCCAGTTGAACGGCGGTGAGGCCGCCCGCGCCGAGGTGGTCCTCCAGGTCGTCGAGCCACAGCACGGCGCGCCGCCGCCGCGAGGAGATCCGTACCGCCTCGGGCAGTGCGGTGCGGGAGAGCGGGCGGACGAAGGCGTGACGGGGGTAGCGGGCGCGGGCCACCTCGTAGGCGAGCCGGGTCTTGCCCGCCGTGGACTCCCCCACCACGAGGACGAAGCGGGCCTCCTCGAGGGCGGCGTGGAGCCTCGGTTCGGCGTCGCGCTCTATGTACGCGGGCGGCGTGGCCGGGGCCTCGGCCGGGTGGGCTCCGGCCAGTTCGGGCCGGTCCACGTGGCGCAGCAGAGGAATCCGACCGCGGGCCGTGCGCAGCACCTCCCCGGCGCCCTGGGCGTCGGCGCCCTCCTCGGGCGGCCGCATCCGCTCGGCCGCCAGCCCGGACAGGGTGGTGACGGCCGCGCCGATCCCGGCGGCCCAGGGGCCCGAAGTCCACACCGCTGCCAGCGCCACCGCCCCCGCGCCGAGCCCGACCGCACCGAGGTATCCGACCCAGCTCCGTGCCCGGCCGGATCCCTGTAAGTGCAACGCCGACATGCCGCCCCCAACACGTCCCGTGGGAGTCCCATTGTCACCCCGGACCCGGCTCCGGGTACCCCAGCGGACGGACTCTGACGGGATGTTCGTCAGGTGACGACCGCGCTCCTCGTGCCCGAGCCGGTTCTCGAAGACCAGTCCAGCCATGGATACCCTAATCTTCCCTATCTTCCCTCATTGGCGCCTTTCCAGGGTAAGGTTCGGCACTATGAAGAATGAAGGACGCGGAGCCGAGCTCTACTCGGTCGGCGAAGTCGCCGAGCGGCTGGGGCTGCACGTGCGGACCGTACGGAACTACGTTCGCGACGGCCGGCTGAAGGCCGTCCGGATCGGCAAGCAGTACCGGATCAGCCGCGAGGACTTCGAGGCCCTGACCAGCCGGCCGGCCGAGCCCGAGAGCGCCGGGGCACGCCCTGGCGGGGACGCGCCGCTCGGGCACGTGGAGGTGTCGAGCATCGTGCAGATCGACGCGATCGGCCCGGACGCCGCGAGCCGGCTCGCCCACCTCGTCACGGCGACCGCCCAGTCCGCGCGGGACACACCGGCCCCGTTGCGCGTCCAGACCCTCTACGACAAGGAGCGGGCCCGCATGAAGATCGTGATCCTCGCCGACGCCCCCACCTCCGCCGAGCTGCTGCATCTGATCGACGGCGTACTCGGACCGGGCAACGGCATGGGGGTGGCCCACCGTGACTGACCTCCTCGTGGAGCACCACGGCGTTCCGGTGCTCGTCTGCGCCGCCGACGGCCCGACCGTCGCCACCGCGCAGGACGCCCTCGACCAGCTGATCGGCGGGGCGTTCTACCGCGCCGAGGTGGTCGCCGTCCCCGCGGAGCGGTTCGACGACGAGTTCTTCGACCTCAGCAGCGGTATGGCCGGGGCGATCATGCAGAAGTTCGTGTCCTACCGGATCCGGCTGGTGGTCCTCGGCGACATCACGCACCACCTGCGGGCCAGTTCCGCCCTCCCCGACCTGGTCCGCGAATCGAACCGGGGGCGGCACATCTGGTTCCTCCCCGACCTCGACTCCCTCGCCACCCGGCTGGCCCCGGAGGTGCCCGGGAGTTCATAATCCGATAAGTGTTATCGGGGCCCCTCTCGACGGTCTCCCAGGTATTGGGCATCATCGACCGCCGGTACGGACAGGGACTTTCCACTATGAGCACTCAGCACACGGCAGCGCTGGTCGCCGCGGCCCGCGCGGGCGATCCCCGCGCGCAGGACGATCTGGTCAGCGCACATCTGCCGCTCGTCTACAACATCGTCGGGCGGGCCCTGAACGGGTCCGTCGACGTGGACGACGTGGTCCAGGACACCATGCTCCGGGCCCTCGACGGGCTGGGCGGCCTGCGCGACGACCACAGCTTCCGGTCCTGGCTCGTCGCCATCGCCATGAACCGCGTACGCGCCCACTGGCAGGCCCGCCGCAGCGCCCCCGGCGAGAGCGGCCTGGAGGCCGCTTGGGACCTGGCCGATCCGGGCGCCGACTTCGTGGACCTGACGGTCGTACGGCTCCAGCTGGAGGGCCAGCGGCGCGAGACGGCCCGCGCCACGCGCTGGCTGGAACCCGAGGACCGGGCGTTGCTGTCGCTGTGGTGGCTGGAGTGCGCCGGGGAGCTGACGCGCGCGGACGTGGCGGCGGCCCTGGAGCTCTCCCCGCAGCACACGGCGGTACGGGTGCAGCGGATGAAGGCCCAGCTCGAGTCGGCCCGCGTGGTGGAGCGGGCGCTCGCCACGCAACCGCCCTGTGAAGGCCTGCGGTCGGTGTCGGCGGGCTGGGACGGCCTGCCCTCGGCGCTGTGGCGCAAGCGAATAGCCCGGCACGCCCGCGAGTGCCTGCGGTGCTCGGGGCTGTGGAACGGCCTGCTGCCGGCCGAGGGCCTGCTGGCCGGGCTGGCGCTGGTACCGGTCTCGATGGCGCTCCTCGCGGGCATCCGGTCGGCCGCCGCGACCGGCCTCGCCCCGGCGGGCCTGGCCACCGTCGGATATGCCGACGCCTCGGACACGGCGGGCGATCCCGGCACGGTGTTCCAGGCGGACGCGGCTTCGCACATGGGTCCGGACGCGGGCCCGGGCACGGGAGACGACGCGGCCCCGGACGCGAGCCGCGCCTCGCTGCGCAAGCAGCGCCGTACCCGCGGCCGCCGCCGGGTGGTCGGCGGTGCGGTGCTCGCCGCCTGCGTGGTGGGCGGCGGACTGACGTACCTCGGCACGCGACCCGGCACGGCGGCCCCCGAGGCGCCGGCCGCGCTGGCGGCGCCCGCGTCGGGCGACGCGCTGCCGCCGGAGTCGGCCCCGCCCTCGGCGAGCCCCTCAGAGTCGGCCTCACCCAGCCCGAGCCCGAGCGCCACCCCAAGTCCGACCCCACCGCCGACGCCCACGCCCACGCCCACCCCCAGCG
>NZ_JAGGOW010000047.1 GCF_018614135.1 Streptomyces sp. ISL-66 | reverse complement strand
GCTCGGCTCGGCCCGGCTCGGCCCGGCCCGGTTAGGCCCGCTCGGCTCGGCCCGGCTCGGCCCGGCTCGGCCACAGGACTACGAGGCCTTGTGGGCCATCAGGAAGCCCTGCGGGGATCTCGCGGGCGTCCGGCTCCCGGACCAGGCGGGCCACCTCGGCCAGGCCGGCCCCGGTCAGCAGTGCGGCGATGTGCTCGGGCGGGGTCCAGTACACGTCGAGCTCGACCGGGTGCCCGTACGCGTGTTCCAGCCGGATCTTCTCGTCGCCCGCCTTGAACGCGATCAACGCGTACCCGCCCGGAGCCAGCACCCGCGCGAACTCCGCGAACAGCAGTGCGAGTTCGGAGGGTGGAGTGTGGACGGTCGAGTACCAGGCCAGCACCCCGCCCAGCACCCCGTCCGCCATGTCCAGCGCGCTCATCGAGCCGACCTCGAACCGCAGGCCCGGATACGTCCGGCGGGCCACCGCCACCATCGCGGGGGACAGGTCCACGCCGAAGGCCCGGACGCCGAGGCCGTCGAGGTGGGCCGTCACCCGGCCCGGACCGCAGCCGAGGTCCGCGACCGCCCGGCCGCCCGTGGGGTCCTCGCCGCGCACGCACTCGGCGAAGGCGGCCAGCATCGCCCGGTCCAAGGACTTGCCCGCCAGTTCCGTGCCGAGCAGCCGGGCGTAGTCGGCGGCGACGGCGTCGTAGGACGCGCGGACGGAGTTCAGGTGCGAAGTCGATGCCATGCCCCTGGACAGTAGCCCGCCGCGCCCCGGGGCTCGGTCCGGATCAGGAAAGCGCCAGCGGATTGTCCAGCTCGGCCCACTGGTCGCCCGGGACGCCGGGGCTCAGCCGCATGAGGGCCAGGGCCTTGGCGGGCAGCGGGCCGGTCAGGAGCGCCTCGGTGTCGGCGGTGCGCGGGAGGTCGGGCTCCGCCGCCGCAAGGTCCGCACCGAGGGCGGCGGCCGAACCGGCCGTGGAGCCGAGCGCCCCGGCCACCAGGGAGCCGAAGAGCTTGCGCCGCAGAGCGGTCACGTCGTCGGTGATCAGACGGCCCGACAGCGGCGGCACCGGCAGGCCGTGGTGCGCGAGCCGGGCCGGGCTGATCCGGATGTCGGCGAGGTCGCGGTAGACCAGCCGCCGAGGGATGCCGTCCGCCGCGAGGACGACCAGCAGGTTCTGGCCGTGGGCTTCCAGGGCCACCCCGAGGTCCAGGGCCCGCAGGCACACGGACAGCGCGAGGCGGGCGAAACCGGCCCGCCAGGGGGCGGAGCGCGCGTAGTGGGTGAGGGCGAGGGCGGCGACGGGCAGGACGCGCTCGCCCGCGCCGGTGTCCGCGTACGCCTCGGGCGGCTCACGGAGCACGGCGGCGAGGTCCGGGGTGTGCGCGGTGACGGCGCCCAGCGTGCGGGTGATGTGGAGGCGGCCGTCGAGCCGTTCGGCGAGGCTCTGCGCGAAGGCGGAGACGGCGGCGGCCGTCTCGACCGAGTAGACGGAGATGTCGCGCACGGAGGAGGTGAGCCGGGTGCTCAGCGCGGTCTTCACGTGCGCGCCGCCGTCGGCGGGGGAGAGCGTGCGCAGGGCCATGAGCGGGTGTGCGGACGGCCCGGGCCCGAGCTCCGGCCCCGGCGGACCCCCCAGTTTCAAGACGTGCTCGGCCTGCCAGGGGTGGACGGGCACGAGGATCCGCCCGGCCTCCCGCCAGCACTCAGGCCAGTCCCCGGCTACCAGGCACTCCGCGATCGGAACGGCGGCCAGCCCGAGGGTGACCCGCGGCCGGTGCTCGGGCGCGTACGCCAGCTGCTCGGCGACCGTGAAGCCCGGCCGGGAGCGGCAGTTGGGGTGGTACGGGTGGCCGTCGACGATCCGCTGCTCCCACTCCCAGGTGGTCCGCGGCTCGCGGTCGGGCCCGGCCGGCCGCCCAGCCCGCGACAGGGCGAGGGAGGCCGTACTGCCGTCGAGTTCGGCGGCGAACTCCTCCCCGTGCGCCACCCCGAGCGCCGACACCAGCCCAGCGGCGTGCCGGTACGGGCGGCCGTCGAGCAGTAGCTCGGTGACGTACGGGGCGGTCGCGTACGGATCCGGGAGCGGGCCCTCCAGCCGGGCACCCGAGACGAGGCGGAGCGCCAGGCCGGTGGATCCGCGCTCGCGGCGCTCCACCCACGGCAGGGGCTCGCACGCGAGCGCCCGCCACAACCGGGTCAGCACGGCGGCGCGGGCACCGGGGAGCGCGGAGGCGTACGCGGGCCCGAGGGCGGGGCGGAATCCGGCCGGCGCGGCCAGTTCGGCGGCCACGGCCTCTTCGGCCGGGGTGTCGGGGAGGTGCATGCTGAGGCGCAGGGTCCCGATCCTCTCGGATGCGTGGTGATCGGTTCATCATCGCGGATACTGAAGATCACGGCCGGTGGTCCCGTCCCGCGGACCTCCGGCGCACCGGAATGACCGAATGGAATCAGTGGACCTCAATCCCGCCGACGATGCCGACGCTTCCGCGGCCGACGCCTACGCGGCCGCCCCGCTGCTGAACTGCCTGCTCAGGGAAGCCGCCGAGCACATCGGGGGCAGCGGGGGCGGGGAGGGCGCCGGGGGCGGCGAACGCGCCTACCGGCTGCTCGGCAGCGGCAGGCTGCTCCGGGTGCGCGCCGGACGCCGGCCCGAACGCCCAGAGCTGCGCACGGCGGGCGGCTGGTACCCGCTCAGCCATACCGAACTGGTCAAACTCGTCTCCGACGAATTGCTCCGGTACACCGGCGTGTCCAACGACGAGCTCCCCGTCGAGATCGCCGACAGCCGGGAGGCGGTCGCCGCGCTGCTGGCCGCCCGGGCCGCGGCTGAGCCGCCGACGGACCCGTACGTCCGCTCCGAACAGTCCCTGGTCATGGGGCATCCGCACCATCCGGCACCCAAGGCCCGAGGCGGCGCGCCGGCCGCGAGCTGGCTTCCGTACGCCCCCGAGGCGTACGCGCGGTTCCCGCTGGTCTTCCTGGGGCTGCGCGAGGACCAGGTGGTGGAGGAGGGCGGACCGGCCGCGGCCGCCGCGATCGACTCGCTGGCCCGGGCACGGGGCGGGCCGCGCCCGCCGGCCGGCTACCGGCTGCTGCCCGCCCATCCCTGGCAGCTCGACCTGGCCGGGGCCCGGCCGGCGGTGCGCGAGGCCTTCGCGGACGGGCGGCTGCTGCGGCTGGGGACCGGCCGGGAGCCGCTCTGGCCGACCGCCTCGATCCGGACCTTGTACGCGCCGGTCGGTGCAGGACCGGCCGACGAAGAAGCGGATGCCCGAGGTTCAAGTTCAAGTTCCGGTTCCGGTTCCGGAGCCGGGGACGGGGACGGGGGCGACCTCTTCGTGAAGTTCAGCCTCGACGTGCGGATCACCAACGACGTGCGCCGACTGTGGCGCCACGACCTGCGGAAACTCCGGCGCACCGGCGCCGCGGTCGAAGCGGGCTTCGCGGAGCTGCGCCGGTCCGGCTCGCGCGCCGCCTGGCTCCCCGACCGGGGCTACCGGACGGCTGCCTTCGCCTTCGAGGAGCTCGCGGTCCTGGTCCGCGACGGCCTGCGGGCGCACCGGGAGCCCGGGGTCACGCCCCTGCTGGCCGCCGCGCTCGCGGAGGGGTACCCCGGCAGCCCGCTCGCGGGCACGGCCGACCCGGCCGGGTGGTGGCGGGCGTACCTGCGCCAGGTGGTGCCGCCCGTGCTGCACCTGTTCGCCCGGCACGGCATCGTCCTGGAGGCCCACCTCCAGAACACCCTGGTCGCCGTGGACGCCGCGGGTGTGCCGGCGCAGGCCCTGTTCCGGGACGCGGAGGGCGTGAAGCTGCTGCCGGACATCGAGCGCGGGGCCGCCTGGCAGCGCCTGGTCTACTGCCTGGTGGTCAACCACCTGACGGAGGTGGCGGGGGCCCTCGCGGAATGCCATCCGCAGGCGGCCGCGGCCCTGTGGCCGGCGGCCCGCGCGGAGTTCCGGCGGTTCGACGCCGCGTACGGCCTGCCCGAGATCGGGGCCCTGCTGGCCGCCCCCACCCTCCCGGCCAAGACCAACCTGCTGCTGCGCTGGACCCGTGCCGACGGCGCGGACGCCCGTTACCTGCCGCTTCCCAATCCGCTGTACGGCTGATCGGGAGTGCGCTTTTGGCCAAACCGGTCCGGAATCCGGATACCCACCCCCTGATAGGTATAGACCAATGCTACGTTGGTCGGGCAGACCGCGCAGTCCTTGACCACCCGTCAGAGGAGAAGCCATGCCCTCCCCTTCGCGGGGCGGCGGCCCGGCCGTCATGCCCAAGTACCAGCGGATCGCCGCAGTATTGCGGCAGGAACTCGACCGCACCGCTCTCGTCCCCGGCGCCAAACTGCCCTCCGAGCGCAGTCTGGCCGTCCGGTACCAGGTCAACCGGCAGACCATCCGCGCCGCGCTCCAGCACCTTCGCGACGACGGCCTCGTCGTCACCGGCCGCCGGGGCACCCGGCCGGCCCACCAGGTGCCGGCCCACCAGGTGCCGGCCCGGTCGGCGGCGCCCGCGCCCGGACCGATGACGGTGACGGCGATGACCGCCGAGCCCGAGCCCGCGCCGCCGGCGACGCCCGAACCGGGCCCCACGCAGAACTGGCTCACGCTCGTCACCCTGGCGCCCGCGCTCGCCGACCAGCTCGGCATGAGCGGCGGCGAACGGACCCTGGTCCACCACCACCGCGAGAACGACCAGGGCGGCCGGACGCGGCGGCACGCGGTGACGTACCTCTGCCCGCGCACCGTCGCCGGGAGCCCCGAACTGGCCGGCTACCGCGAGCGCGCGGCGGCGGGCCTGCGGGACGAGGACCTGCGTCCCCTCCACCTCTGGCTGGAACGCACCGCGCGGGCGGGCCGGGTCGCCGAGACCGTCACCATGACCCGGACCACCTTCCCCCGGGCCACGGCCCCGTCCGGTGGCGGCCTCTCCGTACGCCGAACCCTGTACGACACCTCCGGCCGGCTGCTCGCCGTCACCGATCTCGCCTTCCCCAGCTGGGACCGGCTGACCCTCGACCGGACCCATCCCGTGACGGGCTTCCGGGTGACCTAGCGCCGTGGCTGGGAAGGTTCACCCGGTGAACCCCTCCGGTCGCAGCGCAGGGAGCCGGAGGTCGGGCCTTCGGAGGGGCCGTCGCGCGGGCCGTCGGGGTGAGGGCGGGCGGGGTGAGGGCGGGCGGGGTGCCGGGGTGACCCCCTGACGCTGGGCGAGGGGCTGCGGCGCACACGCTGAAGGCGGTCTTCGGCAGGGGCTGAGCCGGTCGGCGGACGCCCTCAGGACCCGGTGTGGATGTCCCCGGAGGTGGTGGAGGTGATGACCGCCCGGCGGCCCAGGTCGCCCGGTGGGATCCCCGGATGGTGGCCGTTCGGGCGTCCGGCCCCGGGGGAGACCCCCGCCCCGAGGGCCAGGCGGGAGACGATCCGGTAGCGGTCGCCCCGGTAGACGGAGTGCACGTACTCCACGGGGCGCCCGGTGGAATCCGTGGTGAGGCGCTCGATGAGCAGGGCGGGGGAGAGCAGCGGGACGTCCAGCAGGCCCGCCTCCGCCTCGTTCACCACGGTCGGCTCGATGGACTGCCGCGCCTCGTGCACGTACACGCCGTGGTGGTTGCGCAGGTGCTCGTACAGGTCTCCGGCCTCCAGCTCCGCCGGGGTCAGACGGGGCACCAGTGCCGCCGGGATGTGCAGGTGCTCGATCGCCATCGGGGACCCGTCCACCAGCCGCAGCCGGGCGATGTACAGCAGCCGTGCGCCCGGGGAGATGCGCAGGCGGCGGCCGATGCGGGCGCCCGCCTGGACGGTCGAGTGCTCCAGGACCCGGCTGGACCAGTGTCCCGAGGCCTGGCGCATCGCGAACGCCGCCTCGTCGGGGGCCAGTTCCTGAGTGATCTTGGCCGGGGCGACGAACATCCCGCGCCCGTGCTCCCGTACGAGGAGACCCGTGGCCACGAGCTCGTCGACCGCCGCGCGCAGGGTGGGCCGGGACACCTCCAGGGCGGCGCACAGCGTGCGTTCGGAGGGGATGGCATCACCGGGCCGGCGGATGTCGATGAGGCCCAGCAGGTGCTCGCGCACCCGTTCCCGTTTGAGGACCGCTCCCGATGGGCTGGAAGAGTCGGATGCGTCCTTCTCCATGGCCCGCCCCCACTTCCCTCTGGTCACCTGTCCAACTGGTCATGCGCATCTAACCACTCGGGTGGGGGAGGGGGCGAGGCATTCGCCGAATTTCCCGCGGGTGTTCGGGGTTGACGGCGCAGGCGGTCCGTGCCACCTTCTAGCCACTCAGCTAACCAATTGGTCAGTTGGTCAACCTCTCGCTGTGCAAGCGGAGTTGACCTCGGGACCAGGTGAGGAATCCCCGACGCCGTGTCCTCCGCCGCTGCCCTCCATCCCGACTTCGCACTCGTCCCGCGTCCCGACTCGGTCACCGCCCGGCCGGGCCGCTTCGTCCTGGACCGGCGCACCGGCCTGCGGGCCGGACCCGGTGCCGAGGCGGCGGCCGCCCTCCTGCGCGAACTGCTGGCCCCAGCGACCGGCTTGGCCCTGGAACCGAGCGCCGACGGACGGATCGTCTTCCTCCTGGATCCCGGGGAAACCGGGCTCGGCGCCGAGGGGTACGTCCTCGCCGTCCGCCCCGACGCCGTCCTGCTGCGCGCCGCCCGCCCCGCCGGGCTGCTCCACGGGGTCCAGACCCTGCGCCAGCTGCTGCCGCCCGAGGCGCTGGCCGCCGAGGGCGCCCGGCCCCGTACGGCCGGCCCGGACTGGTCACTGCCCTGTGTGCGGATCACCGACCGGCCCCGGTTCGCCTGGCGCGGAGCCATGCTGGACGTTGCCCGGCACTTCCAGCCGGTGGCGTACGTACGCCGCTTCGTGGACCTGCTCGCCCTGCACAAGCTCAACGTCCTGCACCTGCACCTCACGGACGACCAGGGCTGGCGGATGCCGGTCGCGGCCCATCCCCGGCTCACCGAGATCGGCGGCCGCCGGGCCGAGACCGAGGGGGACGGCACGCCGCACGAAGGGGCCTACACCCGGAGCGAGTTGACCGGACTGGTCGCCTACGCGGCCCGGCGCGGGGTGAGCATCGTCCCCGAGATCGAGATGCCCGGCCACGCCCGCGCCGCGCTCGCCGCCTACCCCGGACTCGGAAACCGGCCCGGCGTCCGCCTGGAGCCGTGGACCCGCTGGGGAGTCTGCGAGAACGTCCTCGGAGTCGACGACGCGGTGCTCGACTTCTGCCGCGGGGTACTGGACGAGGTCGCGGACGTGTTCCCCGGGCCCTACGTCCACGTCGGCGGCGACGAATGCCCCACCGTCGAATGGGAACGCTCCCCGGCCGCCCGCGCACGGATCGCCGCCGAGGGGCTGTCCGGTCCCCGCGCGCTCCACGGCTGGTTCCTCGGAGCCGTCGCCGCACACCTGGCCCGGCTCGGCCGCCGACCGCTCGGCTGGACCGACACCGGCAGCGAACTCCCCTCCCCCTTCACGGCCTTGGCCTGGCGAGACCCGGAGCACGGGCGCGCCGCCGCACTGCGCGGCCACGACGTGATCATGGCCCCGTACCGCTCCACGTACCTCGACTACCCGCAATCCGCCGACCCCGGCGAGCCGCGCGGCCAGGACGGCGTGCTCGACCTGCGCGGCGTCTACGAGAACGAGCCCACCCCCGCGCACTGGGAGCCCGAGGCGACGCGCCGCGTGCTGGGCACCCAGGCGCAGCTGTGGACCGAGTACGCCCGCACGCCGGCGGAGCTCGAGTACCTGGCCTTCCCCAGGCTGTGCGCCCTGGCCGACACCGCCTGGTCGGCGCACCGCGACTGGCCGGACTTCCGCCGCCGCCAGGACCACCACCAGACCCGGCTCGCCGCCCTCGGCGTGCGCGGCCGATCTCCGCGATCCCGTCTGCTCACCCCGTGATCCCCCCACCCCGAGAGGACGCAGCATGCGAACGCCCCGAACCGCCGCAGCCCCCCGAAGCCACCGAACCGGCAAGCGCCGTACGGCCGTCGCCCTGGCCATCGCGCTGACCGCCGGGCTCGGCTCGGCGGCCCTGACCGCCCTGCCCGCGACCGCCGCGGCCGACTCCGTCAAGGTCCAGTACCGCACCAGTGCCACCGGGGCCACCGCCGACCAGGCGGAGCCCTGGTTCAAGGTGGTCAACAACGGCTCCGCGGCCGTGTCCCTGGGTCAGGTCAAGCTCCGCTACTACTTCAAGGCCGACGGGCCGGACACCCAGTACCGCTACGCCTGTTCGTGGGCGGTCAAGGGCTGTGCCAACATCACCGGCACCTTCGGCGCCCTGGCCAATCCGACGGCCACCGCCGACCGTTACCTGGAGATCGCCTTCACGGCCGGCGCGGGCACCCTCGCCCCCGGCGCCGACACCGGCGACATGCAGCTGCGCTTCTACCGCGCCGACTGGCAGACGCTGCGCCAGTCCGACGACTACTCCTTCGACGGGTCCCGCACGGCCTACGGGGACTGGGACAAGGTGACCGCCCGGCTGGGCTCCACCACCGTCTGGGGCACCGCACCGGGAGGCAATGCCCCGGACCCCACACCGACGCCGACCGACCCCACGCCCACCCCGACCCCGACGGACCCGGGACCGGCCGGCGCCACCCTCTTCGACGATTTCACGTACGCCTCCTCCACGGATCCGGCGATAGCGGCCCACGGGTGGAGCGTGCGCTCCAACTCCGGTGGCCCCGGCGTCCCGGGCGCGGCCTGGTCAACGGAGAACGTCACCTTCGCGGCCGAGGGCGGCAACTCCCTCATGAACATGGAGACCTCCACGGCCGGCTCCGGCGAGAGCACCAAGCAGACCGAAGTCCTCACCAAGGCAACCAAGTTCAAGAACGGCACGTACGCGGCCCGGGTGAAGTTCTCCGACGCCCCGAAGTACGGGCCGGACGGCGACCACCTCGTGCAGACCTTCTTCACCATCAACGACCTCAAGGCCCCGATGGCCGACGACTACGCCGAATACGACTTCGAGTACCTCCCCAACGGCGGCTGGGGCGAGCCCTCGAACATCCTCTACGCCACGTCCTGGGAGACGTACCGCCCCGATCCGTGGGAGGCCGTCAACCAGCACACCGAGTCCCGGATCAGCTACGCGGGCTGGCACGACCTGGTGCTCACCATCGACAACAACGCCCTCACCTACTACATCGACGGCCGGGTCTTCGGTACGCACGACGCCAGGTACCTGCCCGAGCGCCCGATGTCGATCAACTTCAACCAGTGGCTGATCGACCTCAACGGCCAGCCCGGTTCGACGCCCCGCGCCTACGACCAGAAGGTCGACTACGTCCTGCACGTCAAGGACCAGGTGCTCACCCCGGCCCAGGTCGCGGCTAGGGTGGGCGCCTACCGCACGGCGGGCACGGCCTTCGTGGACACGGTCCCGGGCGCCTGACCGGCTCCGCACGAGGCGGGGGTGCGCTCCGGGCCCCCGCCGGCCGGCGGTGCGCCCCGGCCGCCGTCTCCGAGGAGGCGTCGACCGCGTACAGGCCGACGAGGTCGCTCTGGCCCCAGCCCGTGTACTCGTCCTTGACCGCGTACACCGACCCGTCGGGTGCGATCAGGCCGATCCGCAGCTCCCCCGAAGCCGGGTGCTTGACGTACAGCTCCACGTCCAGCTGGGCGGGGGCGCGGCCCGGGACCCCGCTGACCGTGACCGGTGACTCGACGGTCCCCAGGTCCCCGACCGGGAGGTCGGTGGTGTTCGCGAAGCGCTTGCCGGGCGCCCGGTTCGGGGCGCTGCCCACGTACAGGGCGCGGTCGGGGGAGCCCGGACCGGCGTCGAGCACGGCGCCGGGGGAGGCCGACGCCGTCAGGGCGCCCGCCACCTGGGCCGGGGTGGCCACGCCGTCACGCCCTGCCCGGCCGAATCCGGGTACGTGTAGGCGTCGTTCAACGGCAGCCCGCGCTGGTCGATCCGGTCCACGCCCCACGACGGCGGGCTCGGCTGGGTGGCGTCGAGCCGCAGCTTGCGGTTCCGCGCGACCTGGGCGACCGCCGGATCAGCGGCGAGGCGCCGGGCCTGGCGCTCCGTCATCCGGGCGGAGAAGCCGGACGGCGCGGAGTCGTACGTACGCCGGATCGTGCCGCCGTACCGTTCGACGAGGGACCGGCCCGTCGCCGTACGGGCCTGCGCGCGCGCCGGATCCAGGACGACGAGGTAGCTGCCGGGGACGGCGTCGGGCGAGTCGGCGTAGCGGACGACGCCCTCGGCGGGCGCGGCCGACGCGGCGGACGGCAGGGTCTGGGCCCCGAGGGTGAGGACGGCGGCGAACGCGAGGACGAGGCCCGTAAGTGCGGTCTGGTGGTCATCCGCCCACGGTGGTGCGCGCGGGGCGGGCGCACAAGGGCGCCGTGGTGACGTCTGGGGCCGTGGGCCGGGTGGGGTACGGAAGGGGAAGCGGGACGCCCACAGTGGGTCCTTCTCCCCGGAATCAGCACAGGCCGCCCAACAGAATCCTTATATGCGCCCAGTGGGGCAACGCCGAGGACCGTTCCGGAGCTCCGGGCAGTGACCTCGGCCACAAACACCGCCTCGGAGGCCGCCGTTCCCGGCATGGCAGAAGGGGAGTGACCGATGACTCACCGTGCTCCGGTCGAACGGCCCTCGTGCAACCGGAACGGGCCCTGGCCGCAAATAACGCCCCGGTCCGGCCGCTTGGGACGCGGATCCGGGGCTGGGGGCGAAAACCGGAAGCGGCTAAGGTGGACGACCATCAAGGTCACGCGCCGCAAGCCGACCAGCCCAAGGAGCGACACCATGCTGATCCCCGCCCAGTTCTCCCATACCGCCGGCCCCCACACCGGACCGCTCGCCGGCCCCGCCGCACGCCCGGCCGCCGAGCCTTCCACCGCCTCCGTCCCTGCCGTCCCCCTGCCCCGCATCGACGAACCCCGCGAGGTGGCTCCAGCGGACGCGCGCGAGCTGTCCAGACTGTTCTTCCGCCGCCTGCGCGCACTCACCGAAGGCACCGCCGAGCACCGCTACGTCCGCGACACGCTCATCGAGATGAACATCTCACTCGTCCAGTTCGCCGTCCGCCCCTTCCGCAGCCGCGGCGACGGCGGCGACCTCGAAGACCTCCTTCAGGTCGGCACCATCGGCCTGATCAAGGCCATCGACCGCTTCGAACCGGACCGTGAGATCGAGTTCTCCTCCCTCGCGATGCCGTACATCAGCGGCGAGATCAAGCGCCACTTCCGCGACACCAGCTGGGCCGTCCGCGTCCCGCGCCGGCTCCAGGAGCTGCGCATCGACCTCGCCAAGGCCAAGGAGGGCCTGACCGCGCTCCTCGACCGGCCGCCGACGGTCGCGGACCTCGCCGAACACCTCGACCTCAGCGAGGAGGAGGTCATCGAGGGCCTCGTGGCCTCCAACGGCCACACCAGTGGCTCGCTCGACGCCCTCCAGGCAGATCACGGCGACGGCCGCACCGACGGTCACTCCCTCGCCGACACCATGGGGGCGGAGGAGCCGGCACTGGAGCACGTCGAGAACATCCAGAGCCTGGCACCGCTGCTGGAACAGCTCACCGACCAGGAGCGCCGCATGCTGGCCATGCGCTTCGGCGAGGAGCTCACCCAGGCCCAGATCGGCGCCGCCCTCGGCATCTCGCAAATGCAAGTCTCGCGCCTGCTGACCCGGATACTCGTGCACCTGCGGACCTCGATGCTGGCCGACCCGGATCGGGACGAAGCCGAGGCCACGCAGCAAGCGGAGCAGGCTCCGCAGGGCGCAGCCCGGGGCGCGGGTGCCGACGTACCGTAGGTGACATGGATCACTTCACTGTTTGCATGGGTTAAGACGGGGCAATGGCGGCCCTGGAGCGGACCCGTCCGCCGGCCCAAGCGGTCGGAGCACGGGCGACGGGCGGATCCCGTCGCGCTCCACGGCCCGCCCGCCGGCCGCACGTACGCCACGCCGGTGGGCCGTCTCCCGTACGACCCGTGAGGTATATGTGTCCACGCTCATAGCCGAGCACGTGTACAAGGTGTTCGGCAAAGGACCCGACAACGGCCCCGCCGCCGTGAAGGCGGTCGGCGCACTCGAGAGCGGCGCCACCGACCGCGAGCAGCTGCGCGCCGAGGGCACGACCGCCGCGGTGATCGACGCGTCCTTCCGCGTCGAGCCCGGCCAGATCTTCGTCGTCATGGGTCTGTCGGGATCCGGCAAGTCCACCCTGCTGCGCATGCTCAACGGACTGCTGGAGCCCACCGCGGGACGCATCCTCTTCGACGGCGAAGACCTCACCGCGCTCTCCGCGCGCGAGCTGCGCCGCGTACGCTCCACCAAGATCAGCATGGTCTTCCAGCACTTCGCGCTGTTCCCGCACCGCAGTGTCCTGGAGAACGCCGGCTACGGCCTCGAGGTCCAGGGCGTCCCCCGGGCCGAGCGCGAACGGCGGGCCGCCGAGGCGCTCGCGCTGTGCGGGCTCGGCGGCTGGGAGAAGTCCTGGCCCGACGAGCTCTCCGGCGGCATGCAGCAGCGCGTGGGCCTCGCCCGCGCCCTGGCCACCGACGCCGAACTCCTGCTCATGGACGAGTCGTTCAGCGCGCTCGACCCGCTGATTCGCCGCGAGATGCAGGACCAGCTGCTGGAGCTCCAGCAACGCCTCGGCAAGACCATCGTGTTCATCACCCACGACCTCAACGAGGCGATGCGGCTCGGCGACGGCATCGCCGTCATGCGCGACGGCCGCATCGTCCAGCAGGGCACGGCCGAGGACATCCTCACCCGCCCCGCCGACGACTACGTCGCTTCCTTCATCCAGGACGTGGACCGCTCGCGGGTGCTCACGGCCGACGCCGTCATGACGGACGACGCCGGGGGCCGGGCCGGCTGCGACTGCCCGACCGTCAGCGCGGACACCCCGCTCGCCGACCTGTGTGCCGTCAGCGCCCGCGTCCCGCACGCCGTCGACGTCACCGGCGCGGACGGCGCCGTCATCGGCTCGGTGCCGCAGGGCCGCCTCGTCGCCTTCATCGGCGACGAGCGACGCCCCGCGCTGCGCTGCGAAAAGGCGGCCGCGTGATGCCCCGCCTGCACCTCGGCGCCTGGGTCGACAGCGGTGTCGACTTCCTCCAGAGCCACCTGTCCTGGCTGTTCGACGCCATCAGCTCCGTCGTCACCGGGCTCTACGACGGCATCGAAGCCGTACTGTCCGCGCCGAACCCGCTGCTCCTGGCCGGCGTGCTCGCGGTGGCAGCGTGGTGGCTGCGCGGGCTCCTCGCCGCACTGCTCGCCTTCGCCGGCTTCGCACTCGTGGACTCCGTCGGGCTGTGGCCCGACGCCATGTCCACGCTCGCGCTGGTCGTCGTCGCCACCCTGGTCACACTGCTCTTCGCGATCCCGCTGGGCATCTGCGCCGCGCGCTCCGACCGGGTCAGCGCCGTACTGACACCCGTCCTGGACTTCATGCAGACCATGCCGGCCATGGTCTACCTCATCCCCGGCATCATCTTCTTCGGGGTCGGCGTGGTGCCCGGCATCATCGCCACGATCATCTTCTCGCTGGCCCCGGGCGTCCGGATGACCGAGCTCGGCATCCGGCAGGTCGACGCCGAACTCGTGGAAGCGGCCGACGCGTTCGGCACGACCCCGCGCGACACCCTCGTACGGGTCCAGCTCCCGCTGGCCCTGCCCACGATCATGGCGGGCGTCAACCAGGTCATCATGCTCGGGCTGTCCATGGTCGTCATCGCCGGCATGGTCGGCGGCGGCGGCCTCGGCGGCGCCGTCTACCGTGCCATCGGCAGCGTGGACATCGGCCTCGGTTTCGAGGCGGGCATCTCCATCGTCATCCTCGCCATGTACCTGGACCGGATGACCGGAGCGCTGGGCCGGCAGGTCTCCCCGCTCGGCCGCCGCGCCCTCGCCAAGGCGCGCTCCGCCGCCACCGGCACCGCCAAGGTGTGGAGCAACCGCCCGCAGCCCGTCCTCGCAGTGGCTTCGGTCGTCGTGCTGTCCCTGGTCGCGGGGGGCCTCGGGATCTTCGGAGACTCGGGGAAGCCGCAGGTCAACGCCGTCGGCGGGGAGGGCGTCGCGAACATCGGCAAGGGCCGCGAGGTCAGCCTCGGCTACATCCCGTGGGACGAGGGCATCGCCTCCACCTTCCTCTGGAAGGAACTCTTGGAGCGCCGCGGGTACAAGGTCGAGGCCCGGCAGCTGGAGCTCGGCGCGCTCTTCACGGGGCTCGCGGGTGGCCAGATCGACTTCCAGACCGACGCCTGGCTGCCGGTGACGCAGGCCGAGTACTGGAAGAAGTACGGGAACAAGCTCGACGACCTCGGCTCCTGGTACGAACCCACCTCCATCGAGCTGACCGTCCCGTCCTACATGAAGGACGTGAAGTCCCTCGCCGACCTCAAGGGCAAGGGCGGGGAGTTCAAGGGCCGGATCATCGGCATCGAGCCCAGCGCGGGCGCGATGGGCATCCTGAAGGACAAGGTGCTGTCGGAGTACGGCCTCGACGAGGAGTACGAGGTCGTCGACGGATCGACTCCGGGCATGCTCGCCGAGCTAAAGCGCGCCTACGAGAAGAAGGAGCCCGTCGCGGTCGTGCTGTGGTCGCCGCACTGGGCGTACTCCACCTACGACTTGACGAAGCTCGCGGACCCCAAGGGGGTGTGGGGCCAGGGTGACGGCATCCACAGCATCGCCCGCAAGGGCTTCGCCGAGGACGAGCCGGAGATCGCCCGGTGGCTCTCCTCGTTCAAGCTGACCGAGGCCCAACTGACCGGCCTGGAAGCCAAGATCCAGGAGTCGGGCAAGGGCAAGGAGCAGGAGGCCGTGCGCGCTTGGCTGGCCGACCACCCCGAGGTCGAGAAGCTGGCGTAAGCCGGGGCCGGGCTCGGGCTCGGTCCTGTGGTGGCAGGTGGCCGGTGTGCGCAGGATCCTCTACGGTCCCGCGCGCACCGGCCGTCCGCGTACAGCGGCTCTGACCAGCCAGAACCCTGGAGGATTCACCCGTGCGGACAGGGGTCCCTCCATGGCACAGTGCGAGCAGCCCAACCGCACGACCAGGGAGTCCCCATGCGCGATCCGCACTCCACGCCGCTCGCGGCCGCCCCCGAGTGCCGTCCGGAGCACAGCGCGCTGCCCTGCTGTCCGGTGTGCCACGGAGCCCCGGAACGCATCTCGTGGCGTCAGCGTCCGGGGCAGCCGGTGGTCCTGGTCTTCGACCCCTGCGGTCATCGGCACACCTCGCCGGCCGCGCCGATCCTGGCGGTCGGCGATGCGGCCGCGGCAGGTGCCCCGGCCACGCTGACGCCCGCAGGCGAGGCCGCGCCGGGGGCCAGGGGCCGGGCGTGGGTCCGCGCATGAGCCGATCCGAGCCGATCCGAGCCGATCGGTGCACGGCGATTGACGGTCCGTCAGTGAAGGAGCAAGTTATATCGGCAGCCCGACATGACTTGGATTAGCGGAGGTATGGAAGGAGCGCACCGCCGAGGAGCTGGCCGCCGAGATCGAGGCGGGCGACCCCGCGGTGCACCTCTCCGCGATGTGGGGCACGGCGTCAAGTACCTCCCGGTCCGCTTCGGCTGAGGCGCCCGCCGCCGCGTAGTCTCGGCCGGATGTGGATGCGCGAGAAGATCTGGAACGAAGCGACACCGGCGGAGCGGCGGCTGGCGGGCCTGGCAGTGAATCCGGCCGCCCCGGACCGCCTCCTGTTGCGGATTCTCGCCGAAGGCCCACCGGCCGCGCGGATGGCGCTGTGCGGTGACCGGGACCTGTCGGTACCGGTCGTCGACGCGCTGGTGTCCCACTCCGACCCGCGGGCGCGCGCCGTCTTCGCCTCCAGCCCGCACGCCGATCCCGTACAGCGGGCCCGGCTGGTGGACGACCCCGAGTGGCTGGTGCGGGCCCACCTGGCCGAGGGGCCGAGCCGCCGCCTGGTGACCTGGCCGCGACCGCTGCCGGACGAGGTCGTCGTCCACATGTTCACCACGTACGAGAACGAGCTTCTGGGGAACCTCTACCGGCAGACGTCTCCCGGGCTCCGCCGCCGCATGCCGACCCACCCGGAGGCGAAGGTCCGGCGGGCCGGCGTGGGCAACTGGTCCGCACTGTCCGCCCACGTGCGGGCCGCGCTGCTCGCCGACCCCGACCCGGGGGTGCGCGAGGGGGCCTCCTCCTACGTGCGTAACGAGGACCCGAGCTGGGTGGAGCGCGAGCTCCCGGACCACTCGTGCCACGCGCGCACCCACCTGCTGATGCACTGTGCCTTGAGCCGCGCCGTCATCGACTCCGTCCTCACCGCCCCGGCGGGCAAGGAGGACCGCGCCATGATCGCGCACAATCCCAGTCTGCCGCCCGACGTGGTGGTCCTGCTGGCCGGTGATAACGATCCGCACGTCCGCGAGACCATCGCCGGCCGCACCGATCTCGGCTCCTCCGAGCGTGCGGCACTGGCCGTCGACCCCGATCCCGAGGTCCGCCTCACCCTGTCCGTCCATCCCGCGCTGACCGAGTCCGAGCGCGCGGCGATCGACTACACGGTCCCCGAGGGCGGCGATTTCGGTCCCCAGCCGGCCTGGCCGCGGGACCCGGCCGTCGTCCGCCTCAACGCCCTCTCCGGCCACCCCCTGCTGCGCCGCCGCGCGGCCGCCGATCACAACCTGCCGCCGGACCTCGTCGCGCTCCTCGCCGCCGACGCGGACCACGGCGTACGGGTCACCCTCGCGCAGAACCATCCCGACGCGCCCGCCGCCCTCCTGCTGGGCAGCTTCCTCGAGTACACCGGCCACCACCGCGCCGACCTGCTCACCCGCCCCCACTTCCCGACCGTGGGCCTGGCCGCCCACGCCGAGCACGAGGATCCGGCCGTACGGGCCCTCGTGGCCCGGGATCCCGAGGCGGATCCGGAGCTCGTCGAGCGGCTCACCCGTGATCCGGATCCGGCGGTGCGGGCCGCGCTGACCCGGCATCCGAACCTGCCCGCGGCACGTCTCGCGGAGCTGCTGGGCGACGAGGAGCTCGCCCCGCACGCCGCGGCGAATCCGGCGCTGGACCCGGCCCTCATGGAGGAGCTCGTCGAGACCACCTGCTGATCCACCTGCTCAACCTCCTCCTGATTGATGCTCAAAGATGCTCGGTGACAAGCCATTTCGAGCATCTTCCTTCATTTGCCGCTCCCGGAGCGCTATGTTGCCCGGTGCATGCCAAAAGGTGTGTCCGCGATCCGGACCGCACGAGGAGCCGCCCCATGAGACTCATCAGCATCCGCAGGAGCCCACGGAGGCGGCGCGCCCCCGCGGCCGCGCTGCTCGCAGCCGCCCTCGCCGTGGCCGGCCTGGCCGCCGCCGGACCGATCGCCTCCCCGGCCTCGGCGGCCGCGGACAGCGCCGCGACCGCGGCCGCCTCCACCGCGGGCAACGTCACCGGCTTCACCCGGTCCGGGAACACCTTCACCGCGACCACCTCCAGTGGCGCGAAGGCCCGCGTGGTCATCGCCCGCGCCGACATCTTCCGGCTCTGGCTCTCACCCGACGGCGCCTTCACCAACGACCCGGCCGGCACCGACCTCACCCCCACCACGGACTTCGGCTCCGTGACCACCAGTTGGACCGATGCGGGCGGCTACTACCGGATCACCACCGGATCCCTGTCGATCCGGGTCAACAAGACACCGCTGCGGGTCTCCGTCTACCGGGCAGACAACTCCACCCTCGTCTGGCAGGAGTCACAGCCCACCTCCTGGACCGGCAACCAGACCACCCAGTACCTCGCGCGCGGCGCGGACGAGCAGTTCTACGGAACCGGCCTGCGCCTCGGCGAATGGGCGCTGCGCGGCAAGACGGTCCCGGTCGCCGTCGACAACAAGTGGCGCGAGAACAACAACGCGAGCCCCGCGCCCTTCTACATGTCGACCAACGGCTACGGCGTGATGCGCAACACCTGGGCCCCCGGCTCGTACGGGTTCAACGCGCCCACCACCCTCACCCACGACGAAAAGCGCTTCGACGCCTGGTACTTCACCGGCGACTCCCTCAAGACCGTCCTCGACGCCTACACCGACGTCAGCGGCAAGCCCTTCATGGCCCCGGCCTGGGGCTTCGAACTGGGCAACGCCGACTGCTTCAACGCCTCCAACCCGGACTACCAGGGTGACCACAACCGGCTCCGCCACCAGACGACCCCGGACGTCGTCGGCTACGCCGCGGACGCCCGCGCCGCCGACATGCCCTCGGGCTGGTTCCTGCCCAACGACGGCTACGGCTGCGGCTACACCGCGCCCCTGAAGTCCACCGTCGACGCCCTCAAGGCCAAGGGCTTCCAGACCGGCCTGTGGACGTCCACCGGTCTGGGCTCCATCAACGACGAGGTGGGCAAAGCCGGTTCCCGCGGGGTGAAGACCGACGTCGCCTGGATCGGCGGGGGCTACAAGAGTGCCTTCAGCGGAGTCCAGCAAGCCGTCGACGGCATCGAGAAGAACTCCGACGCCCGCCGCTACGTCTGGACCGTCGACGGCTGGGCCGGCACCCAGCGCAACGCCGTCGTCTGGACCGGCGACACCAACGGCACCTGGGACGACATGCGCTGGCACGTCCCCGCCATCGCCGGAGCCGGCCTCTCCGGCCTCAACTACGCTTCCGGTGACGTGGACGGCATCTTCGCCGGCAGCCCCAAGACCTACGCCCGCGACCTGCAGTGGAAGGCCTTCACCCCGGCCTTCATGACCATGTCCGGCTGGGGCGCGACCGGGCCGAGCGCCGGCTACCAGGACAAGCAGCCCTGGCGGTTCGCGGAGCCGTACCTCTCCATCAACCGCAAGTACCTCCAGCTGAAGATGCGGCTCATGCCGTACCTGTACACGATGAGCCGGACCGCGAACGAGACCGGCGTCCCCAGCACCCGCGCGATGGTGCTCGAATATCCCGAAGACCCGGTCGCCCGCGGCAATCTGACGAGCGGACAGTTCATGGCCGGTGATTCCTTCCTCGTCGCCCCGGTCGTCTCCGACACCACCGTGCGGGACGGCATCTACCTGCCCGCCGGCACGTGGACGGACTACTGGACGGGCAAGACGTACGCCGGACCGGGGTGGCTCAACGGCTACCAGGCGCCGCTCGACACCCTGCCCCTGTTCGTCAAGGGCGGCGCCATCGTCCCGATGTGGCCGCAGATGAACTACACGGGGGAGAAGCCCCTCTCCACCCTCACCTACGACATCCACCCGCGCGGCAATTCCTCCTTCAGCCTCTACGAGGACGACGGCATCACCCGCGCCTACCAGTCGGGTGCCTTCGCCCGCCAGCAGGTGGCCGTCACCGCCCCCGCGAGCGGCTCCGGCGCGGTGACCGTCTCCGTCGGCGCCCCGACCGGCAGCTACACCGGCAAGCAGGCCTCGCGCGGCTACGAATTCACCCTCCACGTGGCCACCGCCCCCGGAGCGGTCACCGTCGACGGCGCGGCCCTCAACCGCCTCACGTCCAAGGCCGCCTACGACGCGGCGGCCACCGGATGGTTCTTCGACGCCTCCGACCGGGGCGGCATCCTGTGGACGAAGACGGGTACGAAGTCGGGCGCGTTCAGCGTCTCGGCCACCGGCACCTCCGTCCCCGCGGCCGAGCCCGTCCCGGCCACCTCCAGCCCCGTCCCGCAGTCGGCCTGGACCCTGGTCTACGCCGACAGCCAGGAGACCAGCGGCGAGAACGGCGCCGCCCCGGGCGCCTTCGACGGCAACACGGGAACCATCTGGCACACCGCCTGGTCCGGCGGCACCCCGGCCCCCCTGCCGCACGAGATCCAGATCGACCTCGGCGCCCGCTACACGGTGGACGGCCTCGGCTACCTGCCCCGCCAGGACGGCGGGGTCAACGGCCGGATCGGCGGCTACGAGGTGTACGTCTCGGACACCACCACCGACTGGGGATCCGCGGTGGCCACCGGTACCTTCGCCGACACCTCAGCGCTCAAGTCCGTCTCCGTGGCCGCGAAGGCCGGCCGCTACCTCCGCCTGAGGGCACTGACCGAGGCGGGCGGACGCGGGCCCTGGAGCAGCGCCGCCGAGATCACCCTCACCGGCCGCCCGACCCCGCTGCCGGCCGCCGCGACCCTGGTCAACGGGGCGTCCACCACGTGCCTGGACCTCCCGGGGAGCGCGACCGCCCCGGGCACCCAGCCCACCCTCTACAGCTGCCACGGAGGCCCCAACCAGCGCTGGACCCTACAGGGCGACGGCCGCCTGACCGGTCTGAACGGAGTCTGCCTGGACGCGGCCACGGCCTCGGCCGTCGCGGTCCAGAGCTGCGACGGCAGCTCCGGCCAGACCTGGCAGACCGGGCCCGACGGGAGCCTGCGCAACGCGGGGCAATGCCTGACCCCGGCCGGCTCCGCCACGGCCAACGGCACCAAACTGACCCGGATCGCCTGCGCCACCACGGCCGCCCAGCGCTGGACCTTCACCCCGTGATCCCCGCGCACTGATCGCCGCCCCTGATCCCCTTGATCCCGTACGCCCGATTCCGCCGCCGGGCCGGGCCGGTGCCGTCCGCGGGCCGGCTCGCCCGGCTCGCGGACCGGGCGGGCCGCTCCGCAAGGTTCCGTCCGCAACGGACCTGACCGCTCCCGGAGTTCCGCCCCGTGTGCGACGCGGCCGGTGGCGCCGACCGAGTCAGGACCGGCCCGACCGGGGGCGATACCGTGGAGGCCGAAGCCCTCGTACGGCCCTTCAGGAAGGCGATCATGCCCGCTGGCAAGATGCATGCCGGTGAACCGGACGTCGACACCGCACTCGTACGCCGGCTGATCGCCGCGCAGTTCCCGCAATGGGCGGCTCTGCCCGTCGAGCGGGTCGACTCCGTCGGCACCTCCAACGCCATGTACCGGCTGGGCGAGGACATGGCCGTGCGCCTGCCCCGTACCGAGGGGGCCGCCGGAGACGTGGCGACGGAGCACCGGTGGCTTCCGAGGCTCGCCCCACCGCTCCCGGTGGCCATCCCCGCACCCCTGGGGCAGGGGGAGCCCGCCGAGGGCTATCCCTGGCCCTGGTCCGTCTACCGCTGGCTGGCGGGCGAGAACCCGGCGGCCGGGCGGATCGCCGAACCGGTCCTGCTCGCCGAGGACTTGGCGCGGTTCGTCTCCGCGCTGCGCCGGATCGACCCGGCGGACGGCCCGTCGTCCTACCGGAGCGAGACGCTGGCGGCGCGGGACGCCGTCACCCGTGCCACGCTCGCGCAGCTGCGAGGCGGCACGCGTGCGGACGAGGACGGCACCGGGCCCGACGGGTCCGACGCGCAGCGCGCCCGCGGGGTGGACCTCGACGCGGCGACCGCCCTGTGGGAAACGGCCCTGCGGGCTCCGGAGTGGGCGGGCCCGCCCGTCTGGATCCACGCGGACCTGCAACCGGGGAACGTCCTGCTGGCCGACGGGCGGCTCAGCGCCGTCATCGACTTCGGCTGCGCCGGTCTCGGTGACCCCGCCGTCGACCTGATCGCGGCCTGGTACGTACTTCCGGCCGCCGCGCGGACCGCCTTCCGGTCCGCCGTGGCCGCCGACGAGGCGATGTGGACGCGGGGCCGGGGCTGGGCCCTGTCGATCGCGCTCCTCGAGCTGAGCTACTACCGCGACACGCACCCGGCCATGGCCTCCACCGCCCGCCGCGTCATCGGCGAACTCCTCGCCGACGGGGCGGCGCGGTGACCGCCCTCGTCCTCAACGACCTGGCGGCGGTAGCGCGGTAGGCCGGTGGCCGCCGCGGCGGGTCGGCACCCGTCGCCGCCCTCGCGAAGGCGGTTCCGGGTTGCCGCCCTGGGCCGTGAGTCGATCGTCGGGCAGCAGGACATCCAAGTCAATCCTCCGATGCCCTCGCAACCCCCAAGCGATACCTTGGGTGTTCGTGACCCTCGATGATCTCCGCGTCTTCGTAGCCGTCTGCCGCGCCGGCAGCCTGAGCGCCGTCGCCCGCGACCTCGGCCGCACCCAGTCCGCCGTCAGCCAGCACATCCGCCGCCTGGAGAAGGAGACCGGCGCCATGCTCCTGGTGCGCCATCCCCGCGGCGTCTCGCCCACCGAGGCCGGCCGGATCCTCCGGGCGGCCGCCGCCGACGGCATCGCCGGACTCGACGGCGCTCTGCGCCGGCTGGACACCCTCGTACGGGGCGACGGCGGATCGGTCCGCGTCACCACCGGCGCCACCACCGTGCGCCACTTCATGGCCGAGGCCGTCGTCGCCTTCCGCCGCGAACACCCCCGGGTCAGCCTGGAGTTCCAGACCGAGAACTCCAGCCGGAGCTGCTTCGAAGCCCTCGCCGCGGACGACCTCGACCTCGCCTGGATCACCATCGGCGGGCCCGTGCGCGGCATCGAGCAACGCCCCGTCATGCGCCTGCCCTGGGTCCTCGCGGTCGGCGCCGATGACCCCCTCGCCGCACGCCCCCGCCTGGAGCCCGCCGACCTCGCCGCCATCCGCCACATCCGGCTGCCCGAGAACTCCACTTCCCGCTCCCACCTCGACGCGGCCCTCGGCGAAGCCGGCATCCGGATCACCTCCGACACCAGCGTCGCCGACTGGGACACCGCCCTGCTCCTCGCCGAGCTGGGCCTCGGCCACGCCGTCGTGCCCGCCCTGCCCGGCTGGCAGGTCCCCGGCTCGGACGGGCCCCTGCGCCTGGTACCGATCCCCGCCCTCCCGCCGCTCGCGGTCGGCTGGGCCGTCCGCCGGTGGTCCGCCCTCACCCCGCTCGCCCGCGCCTTCGCCGACGAGGTGGCCCGCAGCTGCCCGGCCCCGCGC
>NZ_JAGGOW010000046.1 GCF_018614135.1 Streptomyces sp. ISL-66 | reverse complement strand
CAAGACCACAACCGGGTCTTGAGGGCCGACGTCACGCACAGGCCCCGAATAAGCCAACAGCATCCGTCCTACGGTGCGGGGCTCCTCGCGTGTACGGTCATTCGAGGTGGGTCCGGGCAAGCGGTCGGGGCGGGGGGAAGGGAACGACATGGCGAAAACGGCAGGCTGGCTCGGCCGGCTCGGTCACAAGCTGAGCCGCATGGAGGCGAGGCTCGACGAGCGGCGGGCGGAGGTCGAGGCCGAGACCGGAGGCGATCTGCCGGTGCGCCCCGGGGCGCTCGACGCCGGCGTCGCGGCGGCGGCCGCCGCGTCCGACCCGTTCGCGGTCTCCGCCGGAACCTCGGCCGCGGGACCGGGCCTCGAGGGTGCCGGGCACCCGGCGCACTCCCGCGCCGGATACGCCGTCCCCGCGCGGCCCGATCCGGTCACCGTCATCCCGTGGGGCCTGCGCGTCGCCGCCGAGGCCAGCTGGCGGCTGCTGCTCCTCGCCGGGATGGTCTGGATCCTGATGAAGGTGATCAGCGAAGTCCGCCTGGTCGTCCTCGCCTTCGCGGCCGCCCTCCTGGTCACGGCGCTGCTCCAGCCCTTCGTGGTCCGGTTGCGCCGCCTCGGCATGCCCCGGGGTCCGGCCACCGCCGTCACCGCGATCCTCGGGTTCGTGGTCATCGGCCTGGTCGGCTGGTTCGTGGTCTGGCAGGTCATGGAGAACCTCGACGACCTCTCCGACCGGCTCCGCGACGGCATCAACGAGCTCAAACTCGCCGCGCTGGACAGCCCGTTCCACGTGACCGAGAAGCAGATCAACGACATCGCGAAGAACCTCAGCGAGACCATCGGCACCAACACCGAGCAGATCACCTCCGCCGGGCTGCAGGGCGTGACGGTCCTCGTCGAAGTGCTGACGGGCATGCTGCTCGCGATGTTCTCCACGCTCTTCCTGCTCTACGACGGCAAGCGCATCTGGACCTGGTCGCTCGGCCTGCTCCCGGCGGCCGCCCGTCCCGGCGTCGCGGGCGCCGGTCCGCGCGCCTGGCGCACCCTGACGGCGTACGTGCGCGGCACGGTCCTCGTCGCGCTCATCGACGCCATCTTCATCGGCCTCGGGCTGTACTTCCTCGATGTGACGATGGCCGTGCCGCTGGCCGTGTTCATCTTCCTGTTCGCCTTCATCCCGCTCGTCGGAGCGGTGATTTCCGGCGCCCTCGCCGTGGTCGTGGCGCTGGTGACCCAGGGGCCGTTCATCGGACTCATGGTGCTGCTGGTGGTCCTGGCGGTGCAGCAGATCGAGGGGCACGTGCTCCAGCCCTTCATCCTGGGCCGGGCGGTACGCGTACACCCGCTCGCGGTGGTGCTGTCGGTGGCGGCCGGCGGCATGGTCGCCGGCATCGGCGGGGCGGTCGTCGCCGTTCCGCTGGTCGCCGTCACCAACACCGTGGTCGGCTACCTGCGGGCCTACTCCCGCGATCAGTTCCACCTCGGGCTCGCCCCGGTCGGCCCCGGGCCGCGCGGGGCGACGGCCTTGGGACAGGCGCCCACCGAGACGGGGGAGACACGTAAGGGTGATAACGGAGCCTGAGTTCGACGGAAGCTGGTCCGGCCCGCCGGAGCGCCCGCTTGGCGCGCAGCGCCCGGATCCGGCCGAGCCACCGGATCCGTCGGCGACGCCGGTGACTTCGGCCGGTTCGGCCGCGTACGGGGACGCCCGCGGGCCCGGCCGCCGGCCCTGGCGGTGGGCGCTGGCCGGTGCGCTGCTCGCCTCCGTGCTGTGGGCGGGCGCGTGGTGGACGGTGGCCCCGCGGGACGACCGGCCGCCGATGCGGTACGCGTTGCCGTTGAGCCTGTGCGACGAGGCGAAGCTGCCCGTACTGGCCCGGCTCGCCGAGGTCGGCGGCTGGGAGTACACCCCCAGGCTGCACGAACACCCGGCCGTGGACCAAGCGCTCTGCATGCTGCGCAAGCCACCCCCCGGCTCGGAGGAGCCGGTGCCCGCGCCCTCGCTGTCGTACGAGGTCCAGGTCTCGGTGGCGCTGCACAAACGCACCGACCCCGACCCGGAGTTCGGTGCGGATCCCGGGGCGGTGGGCTGGATCGGCACGGTCATGCGGTCCCCGCGCTCGGTGCCGGGACTCGGTGAGCGGGCGCTGATCTCCGAGGCCGAGTACGGGAGGTGGTGGCGGCTGAGCGTGCTCGACGGGGGCGCGGTGTTCGCCCTGGACGTGATGGTGTGGAGGGGCGGCGCCGACGACGCGACCGACGGCCGGGCGACGGCGGGCACGGGGCCCGGGGCGGATCCGCCCGAGCCCGATTCCGACGCGATCCAGGCGGCGATGATCGACGACATGCACGGCCTGATGGCGAAACTGCGGCGCTGAGCCCTGCGTGCGCAAGGGCCCCCGCGGCCTGGAGGCTGCGGGGGCCCTGGTGCGCGTACGGGGGTGTTACTCGCCCATGAGGGAGGCCTCGGCGTCGAGGGTGACGGCGACGGCCTGGATCACCGAGGCGATCTTGAAGGCCTCCTGGACCGTCTCGCGGTCGACGCCGGCCTTGCGCAGGACCTGCTCGTGCGAGTCCAGGCACTGGCCGCAGCCGTTGATCGCGGAGACGGCGAGCGACCACAGCTCGAAGTCGACCTTCTCCACGCCCGGGTTGCCGATGACGTTCATCCGCAGGCCGGCGCGCAGGCTGCCGTACTCCGGGTCGGAGAGCAGGTGGCGGGTGCGGTAGAAGACGTTGTTCATCGCCATGATCGCGGCGGCCGACTTGGCGGCGGTGTACGCCTCCGGCGACAGGGCCGCCTTCGCCTCCGGCTCCAGCTCGCGCAGGACGCGCGGGGAGCGGGCGGCGATCGCGCAGGACAGGACGGTGCCCCACAGCTGCTGCTGGGTGAGGGTGTCCTGGTTGCCGATGACCGAGCCGAGGTTCAGCTTCAGGTCCTTGGCGAAGTCCGGTATGGCGGACTTGAGGGAGTCGAGGGACATCCGTCACTCACCGGCCAGCAGCGCGCCGGCGTCGATGGTGCTCTCGCCCTTGTTCCAGTTGCAGGGGCACAGCTCGTCGGTCTGCAGGGCGTCGAGGACCCGCAGGACCTCCTTGGGGTTACGGCCGACGGAACCGGCGGTCACCATGGAGAACTGGATCTCGTTGTTCGGGTCGACGATGAAGACCGCGCGCATCGGCAGGCCGTCCTGGCCGAGGATGCCCAGCTCCGTCGAGAGCTCGCGCTTGATGTCGGACATCATCGGGAAGGGCAGGTCGCGCAGGTCGGCGTGGTCCTTGCGCCAGGCGTGGTGCACGTACTCGGAGTCGAGCGAGAAGCCGAGGACCTGCGCGTCGCGGTCGGCGAACTCCTCGTTCAGCTTGCCGAAGGCGGCGATCTCGGTCGGGCACACGAAGGTGAAGTCCAGCGGCCACGCGAAGACGACCTTCCACTTGCCCTCGTAGGTCTTGTGGTCGATCTGAGCGAACTCGCTGCCTGCCTCGAGCGAGACGCAAGCGGTCAGGTCGTAGGCGGGGAACTTGTCACCGACAGTGAGCACGTGCTCTCCTTGCGGGAGGGGAAGTGGCCCTTTTGGGGCTTTCCGTGAGGGTTGGACTGTCTCAGATGCTGACACAGCTGCATTGATTGCGGAAATCGCTACCCTAGTGAGCAGTGATCGGAGGTGCCTATCAGTGGCGGTGGGTAACAGGGGAGCGAAACAACCGACCCTCGCGCAGCTGCGCGCCTTCGCGGCCGTCGCCGAGCACCTGCACTTCCGGGACGCGGCCGCCGCCATCGGCATGAGCCAGCCCGCGCTCTCCGGATCCGTCTCCGCGCTGGAGGAGGCCCTCGGCGTGCGGCTGCTGGAGCGGACCACGCGCAAGGTGCTGCTCTCCCCGGCCGGGGAGCGGATCGCGGTCCGCGCGCGGGCCGTGCTGGAGGCGCTGGGCGGGCTCCTGGAGGAGGCCGAGGCCGTGCGCGCCCCCTTCACCGGGGTGCTGCGGCTCGGGGTGATCCCCACCGTGGCCCCCTACCTGCTGCCGACCGTGCTCGGGCTCTTCCACCGCCGCTACCCCCGCATGGACCTCCAGGTCCACGAGGAGCAGACGGCCTCGCTGCTGGACGGCCTGGCCGGCGGGCGGCTCGACCTGCTGCTGCTCGCCGTGCCGCTCGGCGTCCCCGGCGTCACCGAACTGCCGCTCTTCGACGAGGACTTCGTACTCCTCCTGCCCCGCCAACACCCTCTGGCCGGACGCAAGGACATCCCGCGCGACGCACTGCGCGGACTCCAGCTGCTGCTCCTCGACGAAGGCCACTGCCTGCGCGACCAGGCCCTCGACATCTGCCGCGACGCCGGACGCAGCACCGGGGCCGACGTCACCACCACCGCCGCCGGGCTCTCCACCCTCGTACAGCTGGTCGCCGGGGGACTGGGCGTCACCCTGTTGCCGCGCACCGCGCTGCGCCTGGAGACCGCCCGCAACGACCAGCTGGCCACCGGGTACTTCGCCGAGCCCGCGCCCTCGCGGCGGGTCGCGCTGGCCATGCGCACGGGAACGGCCCGGCAGGAGGAGTTCCGGGCCGTCGCCGACGCGCTGCGCGAAGCCGTACGCCCGCTCCCCGTCTGGCTGACGGACTAGAGACGGGCGTACGGGGCTTCGTGCCCGACCGCGTACGTGCCCGACCGCGTACGTGCCCGACCGCGTACGTGCCCGACCGCGTACGTGCCCGACCGCGTACGGGGCCGACCGCGTACGGGGCCGGGCGCGCGCGGCGGTTGGTCCGGGCGGGCTACTCCGTGCGCAGCCCGTCCGGCCGCATCATGCGCAGCAGCGGCGGCAGGCTGAGCAGGGTGACCAGGACGACCATGCCCGCGCCGGCGCCCGCCAGCCCCAGGACCGGGCCCCAGGCGAAGCGGCCGGGCATCCCCGTCATCCCCAGCAGCACCGACCCGAGGGCCAGGCCCACCGCGCCCGCCAAGGCCATGGCCACGGTGACGGGCAGCGCGGTCTGCCACAGCACGGACAGGGCCAGCGTCCGGCGCGGAGTACCGAAGGCGACCAGGGCGGACAGCAGCTTCCGGCGCTCGCGCAGCTGCTCCAGCTGCGCGACGAGCAGGCTCAGGCCGATCAGCACCAGCACCAGGACCGCGCCGACGGACAGGCCGCTGCGGATCGAGCCGTACTGGGAGTCCCGGCGGGTCGCGACGAGCGTGCCCGCCGAGGCGGTCGGATCGGCGCGGAAGACGGCGTTCCGGGCGAGGTCGATGGCGTCGGGCACGGCCGGGTCCAGCTGCACGAACACGGTGCCGTACGGGTCGTTTCCGGCCAGCTGGGGCGCCGCCGAGGGGGTGGCCAGCACGCCGGTGCGCAGGTCGCCCATCGGATCCACCCGGCTCGCCGCGGTGCGGGCGTCCGCCGGAACGGTCCACCGCACGGGGGGCGACTGGTCGGCGTAGCCCATGACGGCGCCGACGAGGAGCTGTTCGCCGGGCCGGGCGGTGTCCGTGTACCTCCCGTAGCCCTGCGGCGTCGGCTCGTTCAGGACGAACACGTCGCCGTCCCGGCAGGTTTCCAGGCGCGCGACCTCCCGCAGGGCCTCGCAGGTGCCCACCGTGAACTGGACGAGCCGGTTCTCGGCGGGGATTTCACCGGCCGCGTCGTAGTGGGTCAGTGCCGTGGCCTTGGCGACGCCCCGCACCCCGGCCAGCTCCTTGCCGAGCGCCTCGGCCGCGCCCGCCTCCTTCCACCCGTGGCCGGAGACCGCCAGGGAGGCGCGGCCCGGATCCTGGCCGGTGTCCGCGGTGTAGGAGGACTCGGTGCCCGCGAAGAGCATCTGCAGGGCGATGGCACCGGCCACCGCGACGGCGATCCCGTTGACCAGCCGGGCCGCCGAGCCGCTGGAGACCTGGAGCCGGCGCACGGCGAGCTGCCAGGAGACCGGGCCGCCGGACAGTACGCCCACCAGGCGCTCCAGCAGCCACGGCAGCAGCGCCGTGACGCCGACCAGTAGCAGGACCACGCCCGTGCAGACCCGCGCCCGGTCGAAGGTGAAGCGGTCGTCGACCCCGCCCACCGGCGCGAGCAGGGCGATGCCACCGACCGGCAGCAGCAGTCGCCACCAGATCCGTCGCCGGACCGGCCCTGCCGACCGTACGACGCCCAGCGGCTCGATGATCACGCCGCGCAGCGTGAACAGCGCCACGGCCACGGAGGCGGCCGGCACCGCGAGGACGACGAGCGCGGCCAGCCACCAGCTCGGATCGAGGTCCGCGGGGAAGACGCTGCGCCGGTTCAGCGTGACGCTGCCGACGAGCCGGCGGGCGATCAGGAAGAAGGCCGTGCCCAGCCCGAGCCCGATCAGGGATCCGGCCAGGGCCTCGCCCGCCGCGATCCGGCGGACCATCCGGCCGTCGGCGCCGACCAGCCGCAGGGCCGCGAGGCGGCGGTCACGGCGGTCGCCGCCGAAGCGGATGGCGGCCGCGACGAACACGACGACCGGCATGAGCAGTGCCACGAAGGTCAGGACGAGCATCAGGGCCAGAACCGGGTCCAGTTCGTCCGGCTCGATGTCGTCGCCGAAGGCGTTGGCCCGCTCGGCGGCGGCCGGCTCGTCGCCCGGGAGCAGCTGGAGGCGGTCTTCGCCCAGGTAGAAGACCAGCTCGCCCGGGCCGACGAGGCCGGCGTCGCCGATGACTTCGGTGATCTCGCCGCCCAGGCGCTCGCGCAGCAGCGCGCCCTCGCCGGACTCCAGCAGGTCGGCGAGGGCGGGCGAGACCGCCAGCTGCCCCGGCCCGGGGATCTTCGTCAGGCCCGGCGGGTGGGGCGCGTGCGGGCCCTCCGCCTTGATGAGGACGCCGTCGATCTCCTTGCCGCGGTACTCCTGGTTGGCCGACGCGATGAGCAGCGTGTCGGGTCCGGGCCCGTCGAGCCGGCGCGTGCTGACGGGGCCGCGCGCGTCGCCGCGGTCGGTACGGGCGGTCAGGGCGCTGGGCAGGGCGGCCGTGACGAGCAGCAGGGCGACGCCCAGGCCGACGCCGACCCCGGTGAACAGGGTGCGGATCCAGCTGTCGCGGCCGCCGCCGAAGGCGAAGCGGACGCCCATGGCGAGATCGCGGGACCACGCTCGGGTGTTCGTGGCCAGGTTCATATGACGTGTTCCATGTCCCGCGCCCGGCCGTCGCGTACGAGGATCTCGCGGTCGGAGTACGCCGCCACGCGCGTCTCGTGCGTGACGAGCACGACGGCGGCGCCCGCGGAGCGGGCCGCCTCGGTCAGCAGGCGCATCACCAACTCGCCGTTGAGGGAGTCCAGCGCGCCCGTGGGCTCGTCGGCGAAGACGACCCGGGGCCGGGTGACGAGCGCGCGGGCGATGGCCACGCGCTGGCCCTGGCCGCCGGAGACCTCGCCGGGGCGACGGCCGCCGACGTGGTCCACCTCCAGCTGGGCCATCCACTCCAGCGCGGTCGCCTCGGCCTCCTTGCGCTTCACGCCGTTCAGGCGGAGCGGGAGCGCGACGTTCTCCAGGCAGGTCAGCTCCGGTACGAGCCGGCCGAACTGGAAGACGAAGCCGAACTCGCTGCGGCGCAGGGCGCTGCGCCCGGCGTCGCTCATGCCCGCGATCTCGCGGCCCGCGTACGTGACGGAGCCGGAGTCGGGCGGGACGATTCCGGCCAGGCAGTGCAGCAGGGTCGACTTGCCGGAGCCGGAGGGGCCCATGACGGCGACGATCTCGCCGGGGTGGATGGAGAAGTCGACGCCGTCGAGGGCGTGGGTGCTCCCGTAGGCCTTCCGCAGGTCCTGGGCGGCGAGCAGGGTGCCGGACGGGATCCTCATCGGCGCATCTCCCGGGCGAGTTGGTCGAGGCGGGCGGCGGTGAGCTCCAGCCAGCGCAGGTCGGCGTCCAGGTGGAACAGGGCGTGGTCGCAGATCAGCTGGTCGGCGAGGTCGCCCTTGCGCTTGCGCTGGGTCAGGGTGCGCATGAGGCGCAGGTGCTCGGAGCGCTGGGTGTCGAGCAGTTCCTGGGCGCTGCGGCCGGTGAGCAGCGCGAGGACGACCTTGGTGTAGAGCGTCGAGTGGAGATACGGCTCCGGCTTCTCGGGGGTCGCGAGCCAGGCCGCGACGTCGCTGATGCCGGCGTCGGTGATGGCGTACCGCTTGCGCTCGGGACCGCCGCCGCTCTCCACCCCGTCGACCTCCACGAGGCCGTTCTTCAGGAGCCGGGACATGGTCGAGTAGACCTGCCCGTAGGCGAGGGGACGGTCGTGGCCGAACGTCTCGTCGAAGGCGCGTTTGAGGTCATAGCCGTGGCGTGGCCCGGCCTCCAGGAGGCCGAGCAGTGTGTGGGCGATGGACATGAGGCGGACTCTACACGCCGTGTATACGCTCGGTGTATAGAGGGGGACGGTAGTCGGCGGGACGACGAGAAGGACCCCTGGGGCGAGGTGCCCCAAGGGTCCTTGGTCGAGCGGTGCGCAGCGGGCGCGGGATCAGGCGGGGGGCTTCGGCGGCCGCCCGCGGGGCGGGATGGGTCCCGCCCCGCCGGGCAGCCGGCCGGCCTCGGCCAGGGCGCGGCGGAGCAGGAACCCGATCTGCGCGTTGGCGCTGCGCAGTTCCTCGCCCGCCCACCGCGCGAGCGCGTCGTGCACCTGCGGATCGAGCCGCAGCAGCACTTGCTTGCGGGCCTGCCGGGCGGGCTTGGACCCGGCGGCGGTCCCGGGCTCCGCGGCGCCGGGCTCCGCGTCCCCGGGCTCCGCCGCGCCGGACCCTCCCGCGGGCTGCGTACCGCCGTCGGGGCTCACTGGTAGAGGGTGCCCGTGTTGATGACCGGCTGGGCCGCGCGATCACCGCACAGGACCACCATCAGGTTGGACACCATCGCCGCCTTCCGTTCGGGGTCGAGGTCCACGATGTCCTGCTCCGCGAGGCGGTTCAGGGCGAGTTCGACCATACCCACCGCGCCCTCGACGATCTGCTTGCGCGCCGCGACCACGGCCCCCGCCTGCTGGCGCTGGAGCATCGCCGAGGCGATCTCCGGGGCGTACGCGAGGTGCGTGAAGCGGGACTCGATGATCTGGACGCCGGCCGCCTCGACCCGGGTGGACAGCTCGACGGCGAGCTTCTCGGTGATCTCCTCGGCGTTGCCGCGCAGCGACAGGCCGCCGTCCTCGTGGGCGTCGTAGGGGTACTCGATCGCGATGTGCCGGACGGCCGCCTCGGTCTGGGTCTCGACGAACTCGGTGAAGTCCTCGACCTCGAACACGGCCCGGGCGGTGTCCTCGACCCGCCACACCACGACCGCCGCGAGCTCGATCGGGTTGCCGTAGGCGTCGTTCACCTTCATGACGGGCGTCTCGTGGTTGCGCACCCGGGTGGAGAGGGGCAGGCGGGACGTCAGCGGGTTGACCCAGCGCAGTCCGTCGATGCGGATCGTGCCGCGGTAGCGGCCGAACAACTGGACCACGCGGGCCTCGCCCGGCGCGACCGTGTTCAGCCCGCTCATGGCGACGACGGAGGCGATGATCAAGGCGACGCCCGCCGCGATCAGGCTCCCCTTGGCCGCGGCGGCCCCGGCCACCGCGCCGATGGCGATCAGGCCCGCCCCGCCGAGCACCCCGGCCAGGCCGAGCAGCAGCGCGAGCCCGCCGCCCACGCTGCGCGCGGGGAACTCCCGTATGTCGGCGGTGGCGGCGATCCCGGTGCCGGTCTCGATCGCGGTCCCGGTCGTGGACGCGGTCGTGGACGTGGTCGTGGACGTGGTCGTCGTGCCCGTCTCGTTCGTCATGGTCTGCCCCGTTCCTTCAGCGGCAGCCGGTCGGACTGCCTAGCAAAGTGATATCACTTTTCTGCGTCCGTCGACAGTCCGTCGACAGTCCGTTGACAGCCCGTCGGCAGTCCGCGGCAACCCGGAAGGCCCGGCACGCGTCGGTTCCATTGGGGCGGGTGCTGATTCTCACGTCCGAATTGACCGGAATTGGCATTGGTTCACCAGCCTTTGTCACAACCTGCGGTGTTAGCTTTCTGAGCTGGCATCGGGGGTAATCGAGCGGAGCGGGAGCGATGGGCCGAGCAGAAGCGCGAAAGGCGCAGCAGCAGCGCGGTGCGCGACGAGCGCCGCGCGGGCGCGTCAAAGACGGGGGCGGGAAGGCCGGCAAGCCGACCGGCATACGACGCTTCTTCACCTGGAAGAAGATCCTCGGGACCTTCTTCGGGATGATCCTGCTCGGCATGGTGGCCCTGGTCGGCCTCTACTTCTCCGTAGAACCGCCGGACCCGAACGAAAACGCGCTGACCGAGAACAACGTCTACAAGCTGGCCGACGGCACGGTCCTGGCCCAGGTGGGCAAGACCAACCGTCAGATCGTGCCGATCGCCAAGATCCCGAAGGACGTGCAGAACACCTTCATCGCGATCGAGAACAAGTCCTTCTACGAGGACCGCGGCGTCGACCTCAAGGGCGTGGCCCGAGGCCTGTTCAACACGGCCACGGGCAAGGGCAAGGCCGGCGGCTCGACGATCACCCAGCAGTACGTCAAGAACTTCTACCTGACCCAGGACCAGACCGCGACGCGCAAGCTGAAGGAACTGGTCATCTCCCTCAAGGTCGACCAGAAGATGAAGAAGCCCGAGATCCTCGCGGGCTACCTCAACACCAACTTCTACGGGCGCAACGCCTACGGCATCCAGGCCGCGGCCCAGGCCTACTACGGGGTCGACGCCGAAAAGCTGACCCTGGAACAGGGCGCGTACCTCGCCGCCCTCCTCCAGGCCCCCAACCAGTACGACTGGGCGACCGCCGGCCCGAACGGCAAGCGCCTCGTGATGGTCCGCTTCAACGCCGTACTCGACAACATGGTCGAGATGGGCGAACTGGACGCGGCCAAGCGCAAGACCATGCAGTTCCAGGAGCCGATCAAACCCAAGCCGGTCGCGGGCATGGAGGGCCAGAAGGGCTACCTGCTCCAGGCCGCGGACGAAGAGCTCAAGCGCCAGACCGGCATGACCGATGCCGAACTCAAGCTCGGCGGCTGGGAGATCACCCTCACCATCGACCCGAAGAAGCAGGCCGCCCTGGAGGCGGCCGTGCAGGAAGAGCTGGAGTCCAAGCTCGACCGCAAGGGCCGCGCCGTCGACTCCGCCGTCCAGGCGGGCGCCACCTCCGTCGACCCGAAGACCGGCTCGATCCTCGCGATGTACGGCGGCACCGGGCTGAGCGAGCAGTGGGCGAGCAACGCCCTGCGCAAGGACTTCCAGCCCGGCTCCACCTTCAAGCCGGTCGTGCTCGCCTCCGCCCTGGAGAACAAGTCGACCACGCAGGGCGGCAAGCCGATCACCCCGAACACCCTCTACGACGGCACCAGCAAGCGCGAAGTCGTGGGCAGCAGCATCCCGTTCAACCCGCAGAACCAGGACGACAAGGACTACGGCAACCCGATGATGACGGTGCAGTCCGCCACCAACTCGTCGGTCAACTCCGTCTACGCCCAGATGATCGTGGACACGAAGCCGGAGAACGCGAAGAAGACGGCCCTGGCCCTCGGCATGCAGGACCGCGAGGGCTGGCCCGCGGACAAGCCGGCCATGTCGCTCGGCACCATGAGCGCCGACACCGCCGAGATGGCCGGGGTCTACGCCACCTTCGACAACCACGGCAAGAAGGTCACGCCGAACATCATCAAGTCGGCCGAGCACAAGACCCGCGAGTTCAAGCCGGTCGTACCCATCGGTGACCAGGCCATCAGCCGCAAGACCGCCGACACGGTCACCAAGGTGCTCACCGGCGTCGTCGAGGACGGCTCCGGCAAGGCGGTGAGGAGCTCGGCCTACGAGGCCGCCGGCAAGACGGGTACCACCGAGAAGAACGTGGCCGCCTGGTTCACCGGATTCACCCCGGACCTGGTCACCGTCGTCGCCATGTTCGGCGACGAGCCCGGCACCCACGTCCAGACCTCCCTGACGGGTACCGCGGGCGGCGGCCGCGCGGGTGGCTCCAGCTTCCCGGCCGCGATCTGGAAGAACTACACGCTCGCCGCCCTCAAGGGCGAGAAGAGCTCCTCCTTCGACCTCGACGAGGCGGACATGGGCCCGACCCAGGCCCCGCCGACGAGCACCATCCCGTCGAGCCCGTCGAGCCCGTCGAGCCAGTCCGCCCCCCCGCCGGCGCCGAGCACCACGCCGCCGCCGACGCCCACCCCGGACCCGACCCCGTCGAAGACGCCTCCGACGACCCCGCCGCCGACCCCGACCCCGTCGAAGCCGACGCCCACCCCCTCGAAGACGCCCCCCACGACGCCCGCTCCGCCGCCGATGCCCAACCTGTAGGCGCCGCGGCGCACGCGCCGGGTCCGACCCGGCCCGGGCGCCGTACGCACCACCGCCCCGCAGGCACGCAGCCTGCGGGGCGGTGGTCTGTACGGCGCCGGTCCCGCTCCCGGCCCGCGGTTCAGTGCCGGTCGGGCGAACCGGGCAGGGCGAGCTCGAACCAGACGACCTTTCCGCTGCTCAGCCGGGTGGCGCCCCAGCGGCGGGCCATCCTGTTGACCAGGAACAGGCCGCGCCCGCCCTCGTCGGTGTCCCGCGCCCGGCGCTGGCGCGGCAGCTGCGGGGAGTCGTCGCCGACCTCGCAGCGCAGCACGTCCGTCTTCAGGAGGCGCAGCGTGACCGGGCGCTCGGCGTACCGCACGGCGTTCGTCACGACCTCCGAGACCAGCAGCTCCAGTGAGTCCTCGAGCTCCTCCAGCCCCCAACGGGCCAGCGCGCGGCGGGCGAACCGGCGGGCCCGGCCCGGAGCGGTCTCCTCCGGATCCAGGAACCAGTACGCCACGTCACTGGGCGCGATCCCGTCGAAGCGGGCCGCCAGCAGCGCGATGTCGTCGTCCCGGTCGCCGGGGCCCAGCATGTCCAGGATGTCGTCGCACAGGGCCTCCAGCGGCGGCGGATGGTCCAGCCCCGTCAGCTGCGCGGTCGTGGCGAGGCGCTCGCGGAGCTGCTCGATGCCGGTCCACACGTCCCGCAGCCGGGACTCGACCAACCCGTCGGTGTACAGCACGAGGGTGGCCCCGGCCGGGGCGTCCAGCTCCACGGCCTCGAAGTCCACGCCGCCGACGCCGATGGGAGCGCCCGGGGGCACGCGCAGCACCTCGGCGCGGCCGCCCAAGTGCAGCAGGACCGGCGGCGGGTGGCCGGCGTTGGCGATGGTGATCCGGTGGGCGACCGGGTCGTAGACCGCGTAGAGGCAGGTGGCCATCCGGTCGGAGCCCAGGCGCTGCGCCTGCTCGTCCAGGTGGTGCAGGACCTCGGCGGGCGGCAGGTCGAGCTGCGCCAGCGTCTGGGCCGTCGTACGGAGCTGACCCATGATCGCGGCCGAGGTCATGGAGTGGCCCATGACGTCGCCGACGACGAGTGCGACGCGGCTGCCGGGCAGGGGTATGGCGTCGTACCAGTCGCCGCCGACCCGGGCGGTCTCGGCGGCGGGCAGGTAGCGGCTGGCGAGGCGGACACCGGTGGGCTGGGGGAGGCTGTCGGGCAGCATCGTGCGCTGGAGCTCGTCGGCGATGTACGCCTCGCGCCCGTAGAGCACGGCCTTGTCGATGCCCAGCGCGGTGTGGGTGGCCAACTGCGCGGCGACCAGCAGGTCGTTCGTCTCGAAGGCGGGCCGCTCGGGGGTGCGCAGGAACACGGCCGCGCCGATGACCCGGCGCCGGCCTCGCAGCGGCGCGAGGATGGCCCGCTGGCCGCGCGGTACGGGGTGGTCCGCGCCCAGCAGCTCCGGCAGCGCGGCGCGGGCGGCCGCGGAGGAGCCGAAGACGGGCCGTACTCCGCGCAGGACCTCGGCGAGGGCCCCTCCGGGGCGGATCTCGCAGAGCTCGGCGGCCGGCAGGTCACCCTGCGGGCCGACCAGTGCGAGCTGGCTGAAGTCGAGCTCGCCGCCCGAGGTGGTGGCACCGGCGGTGCCGCTGCCCGTGGCCGCGGCCGTGGCGCCGCCGGTGAACTCGTCGATGGGCCGGAGTCGGTCGGTGCGCCGGAGCCTTAAAACGACCGGTCCGACGGGGCGTTCGTCGCCGACGGGAAGCGGGTCCCGGAGGTAGACGAGGATGGCGTCGGAGAAGGTCGGCACGGTGGCCCGGCACAGCCCGAGCACGATCTCGTCGAGGTCGATCCCGCGCGCGATCCGGCGGGTGGCGGCCCCGACGAAGCGCAGCCGGTCGCCTTCCCTGCGCGCGATGGTCTCGGGCCCGGCGACGGACGCGGAAGCCGTTACGGATCCGGCGCCCTGACCCGTGCCCGTGCCCGTACCCGTGCCCGTGCCCGTGACCGCGCTCTGGCCGGACGCGGATCCGGCGGCGGCGCCGTCCTGGCGGGCGCTGGCGGTGGCGCTGGCGGCGGTGGCCGCCGCCGCGG
>NZ_JAGGOW010000045.1 GCF_018614135.1 Streptomyces sp. ISL-66 | reverse complement strand
GGCGGCGGCCAGGCGGCCCAGGGCCTCGTCGCGGCCGCAGGCGTACGCGCCGAGCGCGGTGTGGCGGGCCACGATGCCCCGCTCGGCGCGCATCAGCCGCCATCCCCTGCGCAGCAGGAACGGCACGGACTTGCGGCCCTCGCGCAGATCACGGGCCAGGCGGCGGCGGAAGGTGGTGCTCGGCCGCCCGCGCAGGCAGATGGCGTCCGCCAGCAGGCCCAGTTCCCGGCACCTCCTCACGACGTCCGCCGCGAAGATCCCCTCGGCGATGAACAGCGGCGTCCGGGAGAGGTCCAGCGCCTCCGTCCCGGTCCGCGAGGAGGTGGCGATGTCGTAGACGGGGACCTCGGCGCGGCCCGCCGCGCACAGCTCCGCGATCGCGGCCACGGCCGCCTCCGCGTCCCAGGACAGCGGAGAGTCCCAGTCGATGTCGGCACTGCCGTCGACCAGCGGGAGGGTGGGGTCGTCACCCTCCTTGTAGAAGTCGTCCAGGCGCAGCACGGGCAGCCCGGAACGGGCCGCCAGCGAGGACTTCCCGGAACCCGATGGTCCGGTCAGCAGGACGACACGCGTCGGCAAAGGAGAGGAGCAGCTCACGGAACACAAGTTTGACGCCTCCCCCTCCCAAAGACAAAAGAGGGGGATTCCTAGCTCACGCAGCCTGTCAGCCCGGCGGACGGTCAGGTCTTCCACGATCAGCGCCAGCCGGGTTGAGACCTGCCCGGACAAGCATCACGTGTGCGGAGTTCTTGTCTCTGGGAGAGGCGGCTCCACACGCGGTGCAAGTGTAGGTGCGTTCTGACAGCGGCAGTGCGTGCTTGGCTCTCGTTCCGCATCGTCCGCAGTCCATGGTGGTATACGACGGGTGCACCAGATACAGAGTGCGCTGGTGCTTGCGCGCCATGTTGATCAGCTCGTGCTTGGTAGCGGAGATCGCCGCATCGGCCGCCTTGCGGGCCATAGTCGACTTGGCGAGGAACTTCGGCCGGAAGTCTTCCACCGCGAGGGCGTCGTGGTCGCGGAGGACCTGCTTGGCCCATTTGCGGCCGGTGTCCTGGCGCTGTCGGACCACCTTCTTGTACAGCTTTGCCGTCAGCTTCTTCGCCGCCCGATAGCCCCTCGAACCTGGCTTGCCCTTCGCCGGTTTCCGGCGCACCATCATCCGCTGATAGTGGGCGAGCTTGGCGGCGGCCTTCTTGCCGTGCTCGGGGGATGGCAGGTCGTGGGCGTCGCTGGTGGTGGTCGCGGTCTCCTTCACACCCCAGTCGATGCCGATCGCCGCACCCGTCTCCGGGAGTGGCTGCACTTCGGCGGGGACGACGAAGGATGCATACCAGTGGCCAAGGCTGTCGCGGTAGATCCGCACCGACGACGGGTCCGCCGGAAGGCCACGGGACCACACCACGCTCAAGCTGATGCCGCCCGCCAGGCACAGCCGGCCGTCCTTGATCCGGAATCCGCGTCGTGTGTAGTTGAGGCTTGGGTCGGCCTTGGCCTTCTTCTTGTACTTGGGCATTCCTGCCCGCTGCCGCATCGGCAACCGGGCCTGGATGTCCTTCAGTGCCTTGGCGCGGGACTTCCCGAAGTCCCGTACCAGCTGTTGCTGCGGAACACTGCTGCCATCACCTAACCAGGGGTTGTGGTTGCGAGCCTCCGTCAGCATCTTGTCCAGCCGAGCCGGACCGCACTTGTCATCCTCGGCGCGGGCCTTCTTCGACCGAGCGGTGCATTCGTTCCAGACCCACCGGCACCGGTCCCACTCACCCAATAGCTTGGCGAGCGCTGTAGACGACACGCGAAGCCGGTAGGTAAACCGGGCGTACCCGGGATCCTCGGCTTCGACCGGTTCCGTCATGACGCAAACGTAGCGTCGTGCATTCGTCTTCCTATGACCGATTCCCAAGGATTTCCTCGAACGAGTGACGCCCCAAGTCGCGATAGTCGGTGAGTCATTACCCCTCGCAGGGGATCCGCCCGGAGGCCCGTTGGTATCCAGGATCACACCTCCACTACGCTGCGTACGCACGCGACTACCACTCCGTACGAGCCCACAGGCGGGAATCCATGGCACGTCACGCAGCCCCCCAAGCCCCCCGGACCAAGGCGCTGCGCGCCGCGGGCCTGACCCTCTCGATGGCCGGCGCGGCGCTCGCGATGGCCGCCGGCGGCGCCCAGGCGGGCGAGCTCTCGGTCCCGGCGGCGCTGGCCGGGGTGGGCGATCCGATCGCGAACCTCAAGGTGAATCCGCTGGCCAACACCGGTGTGGACCCGCTGGACAACGGGGTGGCCACCAAGGTCGCGGACTTCCCGTCGGTCGGCACGAGCATGCTGACGGGCAGCCTGACGCGCGGCTCGTCGATCGGCGAACTGCCCACCGCGGCGGCGGCCTCGCTGCTCGGCCCGCTGCTGCCGGGCGCCGTCAAGTAGCGCCCGTACGGCCCGCGCGGGCGGCCCCGCGGGGCATGAAGAGGCCCCGGCAGCGCGGGGGACGCTGCCGGGGCCGGTCTTCGCGGGGGTGGCTCTCGCGGGGGACCCGAAGGTCTAGTACGAGGAGCCGCCCGCGCCCAGCGACCCGGTCGGGTGCCAGACGGTCTTGGTCTCCAGGAACGCCGTCATGCGCGACGTGCCCGGGTCCGCGCTCCAGTCGTCCACAGGCTGTGGACGCAGGACGCGCTTGAGGTTGTCCGCCGCCGCGATCTCCAGCTCCTTGGCGAGGGCGACATCGGCGCCCGCCAGGTCGATCGCGTTGACGTCCTGGTGCGAGGCCAGGTGCGGGCCGATCTCGGAGGCCTTGCCGGACAGGATGTTGACCACTCCGCCGGGCAGGTCCGAGGTGGCCAGCACCTCGCCGAGGGAGAGCGCCGGGAGCGGCGCCCGCTCGGAGGCGATGACGACGACCGTGTTGCCGGTGGCGATCACCGGGGCGATCACGGAGACCAGGCCCAGGAAGGACGAGTCCTGTGGGGCGACGACCGTGACGACACCGGTCGGCTCGGGGGTGGAGAGGTTGAAGAACGGGCCCGCGACCGGGTTGGCGCCGCCCACGATCTGGCCGATCTTGTCGGTCCAGCCCGCGTACCAGACCCAGCGGTCGATGGCCGCGTCCACGACCGCCGCGGCCTTGGACTTCGACAGTCCCTCGGCCTCGCCGACCTCGCGGACGAACTGGTCCCGGCGGCCCTCGAGCATCTCGGCGACGCGGTAGAGGATCTGGCCCCGGTTGTACGCGGTCGCACCCGACCAGCCGCCGAACGCCTTGCGGGCGGCGACGACCGCGTCACGGCCGTCCTTGCGGGAGGACAGCGGGGCGTTGGCCAGCCACTTGCCCTTCGTGTCCGTCACCTCGTACACCCGGCCGCTCTCGGAGCGGGGGAACTTGCCCCCGACGTACAGCTTGTAGGTCTTGAAGACGCTCAGACGCGTCGACGACGACGAATCAGACATCGAGGTAGCCCTCCAGGCCGTGGCGGCCGCCCTCGCGGCCGAAGCCCGACTCCTTGTAGCCGCCGAAGGGCGAGGTCGGGTCGAACTTGTTGAACGTGTTGGCCCAGACGACACCGGCGCGGAGCTTGTTCGCGACCGCGAGGATGCGCGAGCCCTTCTCCGTCCAGATGCCCGCGGACAGGCCGTACTGGCTGTTGTTGGCCTTGGCGACGGCCTCGTCGGGCGTACGGAAGCTCAGCACGGACAGGACCGGGCCGAAGATCTCGTCGCGGGCGACGGTGTGCGCCTGGGAGACGTTCGTGAAGAGCGTCGGGGCGAACCAGTAGCCGGAGGACGGCAGCTCGCACGGCGCGGACCAGCGCTCGGCGCCCTCGGCCTCGCCGGTCTGCGCGAGCGCGGTGATCCGGGCGAGCTGGGCGGCGGAGTTGATCGCACCGATGTCGGTGTTCTTGTCGAGCGGGTCGCCGAGGCGCAGCGTGGCCAGGCGGCGCTTGAGCGAGTCGATCAGCTCGTCCTGGATCGACTCCTGGACCAGGAGGCGCGAGCCCGCGCAGCAGACCTGGCCCTGGTTGAAGAAGATGCCGCTGACGATGCCCTCGACGGCCTGGTCGATGGGGGCGTCGTCGAAGACGATGTTGGCGCCCTTGCCGCCCAGCTCCAGGGTGACCTTCTTGTCCGTGCCGGCGACCTGGCGCGCGATGGCCTTGCCGACGGCGGTGGAGCCGGTGAAGGCGACCTTGTTGACGTCCGGGTGCTCGACGAGGGCCGCGCCCGCGTCCCCGTACCCGGTGAGGATGTTGACGACGCCCTTGGGCAGGCCCGCCTGGCGGCAGATGTCCGCGAAGAACAACGCGGAGAGCGGGGTCGTCTCGGCCGGCTTCAGCACGACGGTGTTGCCGGTGGCGAGCGCCGGAGCGATCTTCCACGCGAGCATCATCAGCGGGAAGTTCCACGGAATGACCTGGCCGGCCACGCCGAGGGGGCGCGGGTTCGCGCCGTAGCCGGCGTGGTCGAGCTTGTCGGCCCAGCCCGCGTAGTAGAAGAAGTGCGCGGCGACCAGCGGGAGGTCCGCGTCGCGGGTCTCGCGGATCGGCTTGCCGTTGTCGAGGGTCTCCAGGACGGCCAGCTCGCGGCTGCGCTCCTGGATGATCCGGGCGATCCGGAAGAGGTACTTGGCGCGCTCGGAGCCGGGCAGCGCGGACCACTTCACGAAGGCCCTGCGGGCGGCCTGCACGGCGCGGTCCACGTCGGCGGCGCCGGCCTGCGCGATCTCGGCGAGGACCTCTTCGGAGGCCGGGGAAATGGTCTTGAAGACCTTGCCGTCCGCCGCGTCGGTGAACTCGCCGTCGATGAAGAGCCCGTAGGAGGGCGCGATGTCGACGACGGACCGCGACTCGGGGGCGGGCGCGTACTCGAATACAGATGCCATGGTGATCAGTCCACCGTCACGTAGTCGGGACCGGAGTAACGGCCGGTGCTCAGCTTCTGGCGCTGCATCAGCAGGTCGTTGAGCAAGCTGGAGGCGCCGAAGCGGAACCAGTGGTTGCTCAGCCAGTCCTCGCCCGCGGTCTCGTTGACCAGGACCAGGAACTTGATCGCGTCCTTGGTGGTCCGGATGCCGCCGGCCGGCTTCACGCCGATCTGGATTCCAGTCTGCGCCTTGAAGTCGCGGACGGCCTCGAGCATGAGGAGGGTGTTCGCGGGGGTGGCGTTGACGCCGACCTTGCCGGTGGACGTCTTGATGAAGTCGGCGCCGGCCATCATGCCGATCCACGAGGCCCGGCGGATGTTGTCGTACGTGGACAGCTCGCCGGTCTCGAAGATCACCTTGAGGCGGGCCGCGCTGCCGTCGGGGCGGACGCAAGCTTCCTTGACCGAGCGGATCAGCTCGTAGGTGTCGAGGTAGCGGCCGGCGAGGAAGGCGCCACGGTCGATGACCATGTCGATCTCGTCGGCGCCGGCGGCCACGGCGTCGGCCGTGTCGGCGAGCTTGACGGGCAGGGCCGCGCGGCCGGCCGGGAAGGCCGTCGCCACGGAGGCGACCTTGACGTCGGCGCCGTTCAGGGCGGCCTTCGCGGTGGCCACCATGTCGGGATACACGCAGACGGCGGCCGTCGTGGGCGTGGTGCGGTCGGTCGGATCGGGGTGCACGGCCTTGGCGGAGAGCGCCCGGACCTTGCCCGGGGTATCCGCGCCTTCCAGCGTCGTCAGGTCGATCATCGAGATGGCCAGGTCGATGGCGTACGCCTTGGCCGTCGTCTTGATCGAGCGGGTGCCGAGGGAGGCCGCGCGGGCCTCCAGGCCGACAGCGTCGACGCCGGGCAGCCCGTGCAGGAAGCGGCGCAGCGCACTGTCGGACGTCGTCACGTCAGCGAATGCGGTGAGGGTGGTGGGCATGGTCACCAGATGAGCATATCTACGCGCGTAGCGACCTGTCACCCCCCTCACCCGATTCCAGCGGATCCGCTACGGAATCGACACCTCCGCCGCGCTGGCCGTCGCGGCGGTTCCCGTACGCCGATCTCGTGGGCTGAGACGGCGTGAGGCAGAATCGGGCGCATGAGCAGCGAGCAGCCCACTGATGAACCGGTGTACGACGACCGGGTCTACCGCTCACCCATGGCGACCGTCTCCGGCGTGCTGATGCTCGCGCTGCTCGGCTGGCTGTGCGGGGACGCCGTGGTGCGGGGCAGCGGGAACGCCCCCTGGCTGGCCCTGGCCGTCGCACTGTTCCTCGCGCCGCTCATCGTCGCCTTCACCATCCGCCCGGCCGTCTTCGCCAATGCCGACCGGTTGCGCGTCAGGAACCCGTTCCGGGTCATCGAACTGCCCTGGGCCGCGGTGGACACCGTGCGCGCCCGGTTCTCCGCCGAGGTGCTGGCCGAGGGGGCGAAGTACCAGCTGTGGTCCGTCCCCGTCTCCCTGCGGGAGCGCAAGAAGGCGAACCGGGTCCAGAACCGCCCGAACGGACGGCTCGGCGGCCTGATGGGCCGCGGCACGGCGGCGCCCGTCGAGGGGCGGCCCCAGAACGCCGAGACCCCGCAGCGGGCCGCCGCGGACCAGACCGTGGAGGAGCTGCGCGAACTGCGGGAGCGCGGGGCCTCGCGACCCGGCGCCCAGGGCCCCGTGAAGGTCACCTGGTCCTACGAGATCATCGCGCCGGCCCTGACCGGCGCGCTCATCCTGATCGTGCTGCTCGCCACGGGCTGACCGGCGCTCGTCCCGGAACCGCGGGCACCGGACGCTGCGTCTCCACTGGCGTGCACCGTCTCAAGGGCAGCGACAACGCAGCCATTCACCTGCGGATCCGGTTCCTCTCCGGAGTCCTGCTGGCCGCGCATCTCCTCCTCGTCGGCTGGCTGATGCTGCGACCACTGCACGTTCCGTGGGCGGCGGCGGCCAATCTGACCCCGCTGGAGGGGATCAGGGCGGACCTCGCCTACGGGCCCCTGGAGGCGGCCCGCCGGATCGGCGGCGGCCTGGCCCTGCTGGCGCCGCTCGGGGTGCTGCTGCCGATGGCGTGCGGGCGGGTGGAGCTGTCCCCGCTGGCCGCGTGGTCCTCGCTGACCCGGACCGCGGCCGCGGGCGCGCTCGTCTCGGTGGGCGTCGAGATGCTTCAGAGCGCGGTCCCGGGGCAAGTGGTCGACGTGGATTCGGTGCTGTTGAACACCCTCGGCGTGGTCGTGGCGCACGCGGCCGTCGTGCCGCTGGTGCGGGCCCGGCTGCGGCGTTCCCTGACGGTCTCCCCGGCAGGATCCCGGGCGGGCTTGCGGGCGGGCGCTCTCATCGCCCGGAGCGGTTCTCGGCCCGGCTCCCGGAGTCGTGCTCAGAACCGTCGAGAAGGCCGTCCTCAGGACCGTTCTCAGGGCCGCCCTCAGAGCCTTTATCAGGGGGTGACCCCGAGAATTACCAGGGTCGGGCTCGGCCCCTGGACCGACGTTCTGTCCGCGATTCACCGGGAGTATTGAGGCATCGCGGGAAAACTTCCCGCTAACCGACCGAGGAGAGATCATGAGCGCCCTTGCCCGCCCCCGTGACGGACGATGGATCGGCGGAGTCTGTGCCGCTCTGGCCCGCCGATTCGGAATGTCCGCGAACACGATGCGTCTGATCTTCGTGGTCTCGTGCCTGCTCCCCGGCCCGCAGTTCCTCGTCTACCTGGCACTGTGGGTGCTCCTGCCGAACGACAAGACGAGCGCCGCCGGCACCGCCGGCTGGTAGTCCCGGCCGGCGGTGCGTTCAGCGGGCCGCCCGAACCTTCTGGATCTGCTTGTCGGTGACCTCGTGCGGGACCTCGGGAGCCTTCGGGCCGCCCGTCACGTTGAGGGCCATGAGGCGGACGACGGTGTCGCCCTGACGTACGACGACGATGTGCACCTGCGCCGTGACGCCTTCGGCGGACGCGGTCGTGGTCCAGCTGACGCTTTCGTCCCCGCCCGCCTTGTAGTCGGCCGCCTTCACGTCACGGTAGCTGCCGGTCTGCTTCTCGATGGTGGCGGAGAAGCCCGTACCGCAGGCGGCGACGGCGTCCTTGAGACGGGCGATCAGCGCCTTGGCGTCGGACGCGGCGTAGGAGCTGACGGAGGCGGAGACGGCGAGGCCCATCTGCTTCTGCGAGCCGACGCCCCGGTTGACCGTCTCGCGGGCGGCCGGGTCGGGCTTGTCGCCCATGATGTCGGCGAGCGGCTGGCAGGCCTTGCGGTCGGCCCGGGGCTGACCGTCGGGGGCGTTGGGGTTCTTGCCGTCCGCGGAGATCTGGTAGCCGGCCAGGTCGCCCTGTTCCAGGGCGGAGCGCTCCAGCCTGCTGCCGGACCGCTTGGGCGCGCCCGTGCCCGAGGGGCCCGCCGAGCCGGATGCGCCCGCGGACGCCTCGGATCCCGCGGCGCCCGGCGACGCGGCTCGGCCGGGTGCGCTCGCGGAGCCCTTCGGGTCCGGGGACTTGCCGTCGGCGGAGGTGTGCGTACCGCTGCCGCAGCCCACCGCGGCGAGGAGCAGGGTGGGGAGCAGCGCGGCCGTGGCCGCTCGTGCCTTCATGCGCATGATCGAAACCTCATACCCAGGGAGTCGGCGGGCAGTTGGCGGTGATCCTGGCACATGCCGCGACGCGGCACACACCTGCTCGAAGAGGTGTGCACCGCGTGGGCGTGCGTACGAATCGCGTACGGATGGCGTACGGATCCGTCGGCGGATCCGGAACGGATCAGGCGCCGAGACCGCTGGTCGGCAGACCGCCGAGCAGACCGGTCACCGTGCCGAGCGCGGCGGCCGGGTCGGTCGCCTCGGGTGCCTGCCGGCCGTCCTCGGCGCTCACGTGCTGCTGGCTGGTGAGGCCCTGGACGGTGCCCAGCGCGTCGCCGAGACCGATGGCGGGGACGGAGGCCGAGGCGGTCCCGGCGGCGACGGCGGCGAAGGCGGCGCCGAGAGCGGCGACACCGAGGGTCTTGGCAGCTGACTGCTTCATGAAGGATCGTCCTTGCGACGGGGAAATGAGCGGCTCCGCAAGCTAGTCACGTCAAACCCCCGGCCGCAAACATCATTAAATACGAGAAAGCGCCCGGGAATTGCCCCTCCCGGGCGCTTTCAGTCCGTCACGCCATGGCCTACGCCGAGACGGAACCGCTGGTGGAAGCGGTCTGGCGGAACAGCCACTCCGACTTCAGTTCCGCGTAACCGGGCTTGATCACGTCGTTGATCATGGCCAGCCGTTCATCGAAAGGAATGAACGCGGACTTCATCGCATTGACCGTGAACCACTGCATGTCCTCGAGCGAGTAGCCGAAGGTGTCGACGAGGTGCTCGAATTCACGGCTCATGCTGGTGCCGCTCATCAGCCGGTTGTCGGTGTTGACCGTCAGCCTGAAGTGCAGCTTCCGCAGCAGGCCGATCGGGTGCTCCGCATAGGAGAGCGCCGCGCCCGTCTGCAGGTTCGAGGTCGGGCACATCTCCAGGGGGATGCGCTTGTCCCGGACGTACGAGGCCAGGCGGCCCAGCGTCACGGAACCGTCCTCGGCGACCTCGATGTCATCGATGATCTTCACGCCGTGCCCGAGCCGGTCGGCGCCGCACCACTGCAGGGCCTGCCAGATCGACGGCAGGCCGAAGGCCTCGCCCGCGTGGATGGTGAAGTGGTTGTTCTCGCGCTTGAGGTACTCGAAGGCGTCGAGGTGGCGGGTGGGAGGGAACCCGGCCTCGGCGCCGGCGATGTCGAAGCCGACGACGCCCTTGTCGCGGTACCGGTTGGCCAGCTCCGCGATCTCCAGCGCGCGGGCCGCGTGCCGCATCGCCGTGAGCAGCGCGCCGACGCGGATGCGGTTGCCGTTGGTCCGCGCACGGCGCTCGCCCTCGCGGAAGCCCTCGTTGACCGCCTCGACGACCTCTTCGAGGGTCAGGCCGGCCTCGAGGTGCTGCTCGGGCGCGTAGCGGATCTCGGCGTACACGACGCCGTCCTCGGCCAGGTCCTGGGCACACTCGGAAGCCACCCGGAAGAGGGCCTCCTTCGTCTGCATGACGGCGCAGGTGTGCGCGAACGTCTCCAGGTAGCGCGGGAGGGAGCCGGAGTCGGCGGCTTCCCGGAACCAGATGCCGAGCTTGTCGGCCTCGGTCTCGGGAAGGTTCTCGTAACCGACCTTGTGCGCCAGCTCGATGATGGTCCCGGGGCGCAGTCCACCGTCGAGGTGGTCGTGCAGGAGCACCTTCGGGGAGCGGCGGATCTGATCCGGTGTGGGCAGGTTGGGGGTCTCGCTCGTCATCTGGGCACTCTAGCTCCTACGCGCGTAGAGCGGTGAGACGGTGCCCGCAGGCGATATGTAACAGTGACCGCGCGGACGGGTGGCGTACACCTCGGCGTCTGAGACTGTTTCGCCATGGCACAGCATGCGCCGACGGCGCGCGGAGCCCGCTTGGGGCGGGCGGCCGGCGCGACCGGCTCGGTCTCCACGGTCAGTGGTGTGGTCCTCCTGCTCCCCGGAGCGTCCAGATTGTCCCCCGGTCCGGTACGTCCGCTCGCGCGGGCCCTGGCCCGCGCGGGTGCGGCCGACGGGCTGGTCGCCCACCAGGTCATCCACGGCGGGGGCACCCGGGAGGCGGACGCCGAATGGGCGGCGGACGAGGTGGTCCGCCGGTACGGGGACGTGCCGGTCTGCCTGGCCGGCTACGACGCGGGAGGCACGGCGGCGCTCGCGGCGGCCGGCCACGAGGCCGTCAACTCCGTGCTCGCGCTGGCCCCTTCGCTGACGTACGCGGACGCGCTCGACTTCCCTGAACCGGTGAAACAGCTCTCGGGTCGCCGGGTGCTGATCGTGCACGGCACCAACGACGCGCGCAGCGACCCGGAGTTGTCCTTCCGGCTGGCGACCCGGGCGAAGAAGGCCAACCGCACGACGTGCCGCTTCGAGGTGCACTCCGACGGCCACGGGCTGCGCGAGCACCAGGCCGAAGTCGTGGCGCTGTCGGTGGACTTCGTCCTGGGTTCGGTGTTCTCCGGCTCCTACTCGCGGCCGGTCACCGACGCCCTGGCGGCTCCCCCGCCGCTGGGCCTGCGGATGCCGCTGGCCTCGGGCTACGGCCGCCCGCGGCGCGGCTAGCGCGGCGCCGCCCGGCGGCATCCGCGGCC
>NZ_JAGGOW010000044.1 GCF_018614135.1 Streptomyces sp. ISL-66 | reverse complement strand
CACCGGGCCCCCGGGCCCCCAGGTCCCCGGGTGCCGGGGGCGTCCGGCCGGCGAGCGGCGGCGCCGGCGTGGGGAGCGCCCTGGCCAAGGCGGCCGCCGTGACCGCCGGACTGACCGCCGCCGGGGCCGTGTTCGGGCTGGTGCGGGACCAGACCATCGCGCACCTCTTCGGCGCCGGTCACGACAGCGACGCCTTCCTCATCTCCTGGACCGTCCCCGAGATGGCCTCGACGCTGCTCATCGAGGACGCCATGGCGCTGCTGATGGTGCCCGCGTTCAGCCACGCCCTGGCCCGGCGGGCCGCCAGCAGGGCCGGACTCACCCGCAGGGAGGCCCGCGCGCAGGACCCCGTACGGCTGCTCGTCGGGGCGACGCTGCCCCGGCTGGCCGTGCTCCTGGCCGCCGTGGCCTCCGTACTCATCGTCGCCGCGCCGCTCGTCGTGAGCGTGCTCGCCCCCGGGCTGCCGGATCCCGGGCTCGCCATCGAATGCACCCGGATGACCGCGCTGACCGTGCTGTCCTTCGGAGTCGCCGGCTACTTCAGCGCCGCGCTGCGCGCCCACCGGTCCTTCGTGCCGCCCGCCGCCATCTACGTCTCGTACAACGTCGGGATCATCGGCACCATGGTCGCCCTGCACGCCCTGTGGGGGGTGCGCGCCGCCGCCGCCGGGGTCGCGGTCGGCGGGATGCTCATGGCGCTGATCCAACTGCCCGCCTTCATCCGCAACGTCGGCTTCGGGCCGCACCGCGCCAAGGGCGCGCCGCGCTGCCAGCGCGACCGGGACCGGCCGACGCTGATCGCGTTCGGGGTCATCGCGCCGGTGATCTTCTTCGCCGTCTTCCGCCAGTCGCAGGTCCTGGTCGAGCGGTTCCTCGCCGCCTCGCTGCCCTCCGGCGCCATCTCGCACCTCAACTACGCGCAGAAGGTCGCGCAGATGCCGATGGTGCTGTCCCTGATGATCTGCACCGTCACCTTCCCCGTCGTCGCCCAGGCCATGGCCGGCGGCGAACGCGAGAAGGCCAGGCGGCGCGTGGAGCGGGACCTCGCGCTCGCCTCCCTCGCCGTCCTGATGGGCACCGCCCTCGTCATCGGGTACGCGCCCCAGATCATCCAAGTCCTCTTCGAACGCGGGGCCTTCACCCACCAGGACACCGAGGCCACCGCCTCCGTCATGCGGGTCTACGGCCTCGGGCTGCTCGGCCACTGCCTCGTCGGGGCGCTGTCCCGGCCCTTCTTCTCGACCGCCCGGCCCACCTGGTTCCCGGCGCTCGCGATGGGCGCCGGACTCCTCGTCAACATCGTCGCCGGGGCCTTCGCCGTCGGCTGGTGGGGCACCTACGGCATCGCCGCCGCCAACGCCGCCGGCATCTCCACCACCGCCGTGCTGCTGCTCACCGGCCTCGGCTCGCGGATCATCGCCATCCAGGTCCGCCGCGTCGCCATCAGCATCGGCAGGCTCTCGGTCGCCGCCGTCGCCGCCTGCGTCACCGGCTGGATCGCCGGGCCGATGATCCCCGACCCGCTGGTCAGCGCCGCCCTCGGCTGCCTGCTCGTCCCGGCCATGTTCGGGGCCACCGGCATGGCCATACGGGCGCTGGAGGTCACCGTCCTGCCCGGCCAGCTCGCCCAGCTCACCGCTCACCTCACCTCCCAGCTCACCCAGAGGTTCCGCAATGTCCGCTGACACCGAAACGGCGCCCCCCGCCGCGCTGGGCCCCGCCCGCCGGTCCGCATCGCCGTGGGTCCTGATGTACCACTCCGTCGCCGAGTTCACCGATCCCGCGGAGGACCCGTACGGCATCACCGTCACCCCGCACGCGCTGGAGACCCAGCTCCTGTGGCTGCGTTCCCGGGGACTGCGCGCGGTGTCCGTCGGCGAGCTGCTGCGGGCCCGCGCGGCCGGACGCGCCGCCGGGCTGGTCGGCCTGACCTTCGACGACGGCTACACCGACTTCCTGACCCGCGCGCTGCCGCTGCTGCGCCGCTACGACTGCACCGCCACCCTCTTCGTCCTGCCGGGCCGGCTCGGCGTGGACAACGTGTGGGACCCGCTCGGCCCCCGCAAGCCCCTGCTCACCGCCGAGGGCATCCGCGAAGCAGCCGCCGCCGGACAGGAGATCGGCTCGCACGGCCTGCTCCACCAGGACCTCACCGCGGCCGCCGACGACGTACTGCAGCAGGAACTGCGCGGCAGCCGCGAGCTGATCCGGGAGCTGACCGGGACGCTGCCCGGCGGGTTCTGCTACCCGTACGGGCACCTCGACACCCGGGTCGTCGCCGCCACCCGGGACGCCGGGTACGCGTACGCGTGCGCGATCAACCCCGGACGGCTCACCGGACCGCACGCACTGCCCCGTACGCACATCAGCCAGGCCGACGGCGGCCCGCGACTGCGGATCAAGCAGCTGCGGCACCGGCTGCGGGAGCTGCGCCGGGTGGTGCACCTGTGAGCGCGGACAAGGTGCTGCACATCATCACGGGCCTGGGCGTCGGCGGCGCCGAGCAGCAACTGAGGCTCCTGCTACGGCACATGCCGATGTCCTGCGAGGTCCTGACGCTGACCAACCCAGGTCCGGTGGCGGAGGGGCTGCGCGCCGACGGGGTCCGGGTCGTGCACCTGGGGATGAGCGGCAACCGGGACCTCGGGGCGCTGCCGAGGATGGTCACGTTCATCCGGCGCGGCCGGTACGACCTCGTGCACACCCACCTGTACCGGGCCTGCGTGTACGGGCGCCTCGCGGCCCGGCTCGCCGGCGTCGGCCGCGTCGTCGCCACCGAACACTCCCTGGGGGACGGCGAGATCGAGGGCCGGCCGCTGTCGCGCGGGGTGCGGGCGCTGTACCTGGCCAGCGAGCGGCTCGGCGCGGCCACGGTCGCCGTATCGGACACGGTGGCGGCCCGGCTGGAGGGCTGGGGCGTACCGGCCGCGCGGGTCCACGTGGTGCCGAACGGGATCGAGGCCGTGCGCTTCCGCTTCGACGAAGGCGTACGGCGGGCCACCCGGGCCCGGACCGGACTGCCCGAGCGGGCCTTCGTCGTCGGCGGGGTCGGGCGGCTGGTGCCGGGAAAGCGCTTCGACGCGCTGGTCCGGGCGGTGGCCGCGCTGCCGGGCGCGCACCTGCTGCTGGCCGGAGACGGCCCGGAGCGGGCCGCGCTGCGCTCGCTGGCCGCCGAGCTGGGGGCGCAGAGCCGGATCCACCTGCTGGGGGAGCGGGATCCGCTGGGTGACAGCGCGGACGGACGGACACCGGGGATCCCCGCGCTGCTCGCCGCGATGGACGTCTTCGTGTCCCCGTCGCGGGAGGAGGCGTTCGGGCTGGCGGTGGTCGAGGCTCTGGCGGCCGGACTTCCGGTGCTGCACGTCACCTGCCCGGCGATCGACGACCTGCCGACGACGCAGGCACCGGGGGCGCGGAGGATCGGCACGGGCACGGACGAGCTGGTCGCCGCACTGCGCGGGCACATGGAGGCGGGCGTCCGCCGGCTGCCGCCGCCCGCCGTGGTGCGGCGCTACGACATCGCCCGCAGCGCCGCGCAACTGCTATCCGTCTACGAGCTCGCGATGACCGCTTCGCCGACCGCGGTGCGGGGCGCGGCGCCGTCGCCGGGGACCGGCCCCCGGACCACCGCGCCGCACGCTCCCCCGGCCACCGCCGGCAGGCACCCCCTGGCGGGGCCGAAGCCGGCCCCCGGCGGGCCGGGGGTCGGCGGGCCGGCGCCCGTCCGGGGCGGCGACACCGCCTGACGCGACCCGCAGGAGGTCCCCGTACGGGACCCGGAACCACCACCCCTCCACCAGGAAAGAGGCACGCACATGGCTGACACCGCCGAGCCGAAGAAGTCCACCCACCGCCGCCGGATCCGGCTGCTGCCGCCACCCGCGTGGTGGCCGTTGCCCGTCGCCGCGCTGCTGGGGCTCGCCGCGGGCGGGGCGTACGGGGTGCTGAAGGCGCCCGAGTACGCCGCCACCAGCTACGTGGTCGCCGTCCCCGACGACACCACGGAGCCGGCCACCGCACTCGGCTTCGCGCAGGCCTACGCCCGGATCGCCACCAGCAGCTCGACCCTGGCCTACGCCCAGCCCCGCGCGGGCATCGGCGTTCGGCAGCTGCGCACGCAGGTCCGCGCCGAGACGTCGCCCGAGTCCCCGATGATCGCGATCACGGGTACCGCCAAGAGCCCCTCCGAGGCCGCCGACATCGCGAACGCGGTGGCCGACGCGCTCTCGCTGAGCAGCAACCAGGCCGCGAAGAACACCGGGGTCCAGCTGCTCCTGTTCAACCAGGCCGTCGCGCCCTCCGACCCCGCCTCCGCGTCCGCCACCCTCAGCGGGGCCGTCGGGCTGTGCGCCGGCGGGCTGCTGGGCGGCCTGTGGATGCTGGCCCGGCCCGCCGGGCGGCGCAGGGCGGAGGAAGGGACCGCCGTGGTCGCCGCCGCCGGGGAGTTCGCCTCGCTGCCGGCGCAGGGTGACCACAGCGAGACCAAGGAGAAGGAGTCCGTGCGATGAGTTCGGGCTCCACCGCGGCGCTGTCGGTGACGCTGTGCCGCGACCCCCGGCAGTTCGCCGCGCTGGAAGAGCCGTGGAACCGGCTCGTCCGCGGCTGTCCCACCGCCACCCCCTTCCAGAGCCACGCGTGGCTGCACTCCTGGTGGCTCTCCTACGGCAAGGACGGGCGGCTGCGGATCGTCCTCGTGCGGCGCGGGGAGGAGCTGGTCGGCGCGGCCGCGCTGATGCTCGTACACCGGCCGCTGCCGCTGCTCGTGCCGCTCGGCGGGGGCATCACCGACTACTTCGACGTGCTCGTGGCCGAGCGGTATGCCGACCAGGTCGTCCCGGCGCTGGCCGGCGGTCTGCACCGGGCGGCCCGGGGCGCGGTCGTCGACCTGCGCGAGGTGCGGCCCGGCGCCGCCGCCGAGGCCGTCTACGCGGCCTGGCCAGGGATCGGCAGCAAGCTCGCGGACTCCACCTGCATGGAGCTGCCGGCCATGCCCTTCGACGAGCTGGTCAAGCGGATGCCGGCCTCCGGTGCGCAGCGGGTGCGGGCCAAGCTCCGCAAGACCGACGCGGCCGGGATCGAGGAGCACGAGGTCACCGAGCAGGAAGTGCCGCGTGCGGTACGGACGCTGCTGCGGCTGCACGAGCAGCAGTGGCGCGGGCGCGGGGTCACCCCCGAGCACCTCAAGCCGCGGTTCGCCGAGCACCTGACCCGGGCCACCCGGCGGATGGTGCGGGCCGGCGAGGGGCGGCTGGCCGAGTTCCGGCTCGACGGGAAGGTGGTGGCCGCCAACCTCACCCTGTTGTCGGGCGCGCTCAGCGGCGGTTACCTCTACGGCGCCGACCCGGACCTGCGCGACCGGAAGGTCGACGTGGCGACGCTGCTGCTGCGCTACGAGACCAACCGCGCCCTCGCCGAGGGCCGTCCGGTGGTGAGCTTCCTGCGCGGCAGCGAACCGTACAAGAACCACTGGCGGCCGCGGACGGTGGTCAACCAGCGGCTCCTGCTGTCCACGGCCGCGCTCGCGCCCCTGCTGCGGCTGCACGAGTCGCAGGTGACGGGGCGCGAGCGGGCGGTGGACGCGCTGCGGGAGGCGTTGCCGGCCGCCAGGGACTGGCGGGCGCGGCTCAACGAACTGCGGGTCCGATGACCCCACCGCACCGTCTAGAAGGGCCAGAAACCGGAGTCCCTGCCCCAGTCGATCTTGACGCAGACCGACTGCTTGCCGACCAGCTTGGAGAGCCACTCGCCGAAGTTGAGCGGCACGCACCACTGCGTGCTGTTGACGGGCGGCTTCTCGGGCTGGGGCTTCGGCACGACCGGCGACGGCACCGGCACCGGGGACGGGACCTGGGACGGGACCTGGGACGGAATCTGGGACGGGATCTGGGGGGACGGGACCCCGGGCTGCTCGGGCTCGGGCACGAGCGGACTCGGGCTCGGCACCGGGCTCGCCGGGACCTCCGGGCCGACCGGGCTGACCTCGGGCGAGGGGCCGACCGGGCTCGGGACCACGGGGCTCGGCTCGGCCGGGCTCGGGACCGCCGGGCTGGGCTCGACCGGCACCGGCAGCTCCGGAGTCGGTGCGGCCGGGCTGGGAACGGCCGGGCTCGGTTCGGCGGGGCTCGGCGCGACCGGGCTCGGGACCTCGGGGGACGGGACCAGCGGGCTCGGTACGACGATCGGCGGCGGTGTGACGACCGGCGTCGGGATCTCCGGCGTGGGGATCTGCGGGGTGGGCACCACGGGGGTCGGGACCACGGGCGTCGGGATGACCGGCGTGGGGATGACGGGCGTCGGGATGACCGGCGTCGGGATCACCGGGCCGGGCTTCTGCGGGGTCAGCGCGTCGCGGAAGACCTTCGCCGACTCCGGGTTCTGCTTGCACTGCCACACGCCGTGCGGGCAGTAGTCGGTGATGGTGTGGTAGAGCGGCTTGTGCTGCTCGATCCACTTCAGCATGCGCCGCATGTACTGCGGGTCGTCCCCGTTGCGGAACAGTCCCCACTCCGGGTACGAGAGCTGCTTGCCGTGTGCTTTCGCGAAGTCCACGTGCTGCTGGAGCCCGTACGGCTGGCTGATCTGGTCGTCGAAGGTCCGGCCGGGACCCTGGTCGTACGAATCCATCCCGACGATGTCGACCACGTCGTCGCCCGGGTAGCACTTGGTCCAGCCGATGGCGTCCGTGCCGCGGTTCGGGGTGAAATCGAACTTGAACTTCTGGCCGGGCACCGCGCGCATCGTGTTGACCACGCGCTTCCAGTACGCCTTCCAGTTCTCCGGATCGGGTCCGCAGCGGTGCGTGTACGTGACTCCGTTCATCTCCCAGCCGAGCACGATCACGGTGTCCGGGACGCCCAGCGCCACCAGCCGCTCGGCGAGCTTCTCGAAGTGGCGGTCGTACTGGCCGTCCGCGCCCGCCCGGATCAGCTGGGCCACCTGGTAGTCCGGGACCCGGGCCTCGTTGCGCTCCTGCATCGGCACGTTGAGGACGAACATCCGGTCGTCCCGGGCGCGCCGCCATTCGGCCCAGTCCTCAAGGAAACTGACGTTGCCTTCGATGCCCGCCCACTGGTCACCCGGCAGATAGGTGTGCCCGACCCGGATCTCCTTGCCGCCCAGCCAGCGCGAGAGGAACGGGATCCGGGCCACTCCCCGCGGCCCGTAGTCGAGATAGGCGCCCATGGCGATGTCGGAGTCCGCGCCCTCTTCCTCGGGGGCCGCGAGGGCGGCCCCGGTGGCGAGCAGTCCGGCCGTGACCGTACCGATGCAGGCGCTCGCCAGTCGGCGTCGTGGTCTGGACATGGCGTCTCCCGAGCTTTCCTGAACCGGTGTGCTTACCCAAGACGTTAGACATCACATCCGACGAATGGCCTGTTCGGTGATCTCTGCCTAGGCCATTCGCAGGTGCGCACCCTCCCCGCTTGGTCCGACTAGGTGAAAGACACCGTTCTCATGCACGCGCATCCCAACCAAGTGCCCGCGGTTCTGCTCAGACTCGATCGGAATCCGTTCCACCACGGAACCCTCGGCGCCGTCAGATCGCTCGGGCGCATGGGCGTGGAGGTCCATGCCGTCGTCGAGGCCGGGGGAGGCCCCATGGGGCGTTCGCGCTACCTGCGCGCCGTGCATCCCGGGCCGTCCGGCGGGCTCGACCCCGAGGAGCCCGAAGCGCTGCTCGAGTGCCTGACCGGGGTCTCCGAACGGATCGGCGTCCCGGCCGTGCTCATCGCGATGGACGACCTGAGCGCGATCGCCGTCTCCCGGGTCGCACCGATGCTGACGGACCGTTTCCGGATCCCCCATCAGCCGGACGACCTGCCCGCACGGGTGGCGGACAAGGCCGAACTGTCCCGGCTGTGCGCCCGCTGGGACGTCCCGCACCCGGAGACCGTGATCCCGGCCGGCGGGGCCGAGGCGGCGCAAGCCGCGTGGCGGCTGGGGCTGCCGGTGATCGCCAAGTGGAGCCGCCCGTGGCTGCTGCCCTCGGGCACGGACCTGCGCAGCACCACCCTGGTCCACACGGCCGCCGAGGCGCGGCGGCTGTACGAGCGCTCGGCGGCGGCGGGCAGCCGGCTGCTGCTCCAGCGGTTCCTGCCGGCCGGGCCGGACACCGACTGGTTCTTCCACGGAGCGTTCGGCCGGGGCGGGCACCCGCTGATCGCCGGCTCGGGGCGCAAGGAGATGTCCTGGCCGGTGCGGACGGGGCTGACGGCGGTCGGCCGGTGGCTGCCGGATCCGGCGGTGGAGGAGGCCGGGCTGCGCCTCGCCGAGCGGCTGGCCTACCACGGGATCCTGGACCTGGACTTCCGCCGGGACGAGCGGGGCGTCTTCCGGCTGGTGGACTTCAACCCCCGGCCGGGGGCGCAGTTCCGGCTCTTCACCGACGCGGCGGGGCTGGACGTCGTCCGGGCGATGTACCTGGACCTGACGGGCCAGCGGGTGCCGCAACCCTCGGGCGGGCGGGGCCGGGTGTTCGTGGCGGAGAACTACGCCCTGCTGTCGGCCGTCCGCTCCCTTTCCCTCCCGCGCCGCGCCGCGGCCGTGCCCGCTCCGGCGGCTGCCGGGGGCGGTGCCGCGGCCGGCCCGTCCGCCGCCGGGGCC
>NZ_JAGGOW010000043.1 GCF_018614135.1 Streptomyces sp. ISL-66 | reverse complement strand
TCAGCCGGGAGAGCACTTCAACCTGGCCAGACTTTTGACGGCTATCTGCCAGTCCAGGAGGTGACGTCACGTACAAGAAGGGGGGCGGCCCACACATGGGAGTGGGCCGCCCCCCTTCGGTTCGCGCAGGTCAGACTGCTGCCGGCGCAGGCTCGTCCCTCGTACGCAGAGCAGCAAGGTACCGCTCGGCGTCGAGGGCTGCGGCGCACCCGGTGCCGGCGGCGGTGATGGCTTGGCGGTAAGTGCGGTCGACGACGTCGCCGGCGGCGAAGACGCCGGGGAGGCTCGTGCGGGTGGACGGTGCTTGGACCTTCAGGTAGCCCTCGTCGTCGAGGTCGAGCTGGCGGGTGAACAGTTCGGTGCGCGGGTCGTGCCCGATCGCGATGAACAGTCCGGTCACGTCCAGATCGCGGAGCTTTCCGGTGAAGGTGTCGCGTAGGACGACGCCCGCCAGCATGCCGTCCTTCTCCTTGATCTCGGCGATTTCGCTGTCGAATGCGAAGGAGATCTTGTCGTCTGTGAAGGCCCGGTTCTGCATGACCTTCGAGGCGCGCAGGGTGCTGCGGCGGTGGACGACGGTGACGGACTTGGCGAAGCGGGTGAGGAAGGTGGCCTCTTCCATGGCGGTGTCGCCGCCGCCGACCACGACGATGTCACGGTCGCGGAAGAAGAACCCGTCGCAGGTCGCGCACCAGGACACGCCGCGCCCCGACAGCTCGTCTTCCTTGGGAAGGCCGAGCTTGCGGTACCCGGAGCCGGTGGCGATGATCACCGTCTGCGCGCGGTGGACGGTGCCCTCGGAGTCGGTGACTTCTTTGATGTGGCCGGTCAGGTCGACGGAGACGATGTCGTCGTCGATCATCTGGGTGCCGAACTTCTCCGCTTGGACGCGCATGCTGTCCATGAGATCCGGTCCGTCGATGCCGCCGGGGAAGCCGGGGAAGTTCTCCACCTCGGTGGTCGTCGTCAGCGAGCCGCCGACGAAGATCGAGCTGCCGAAGAGTAGGGGCCTCAGCTGCGCGCGGGCGGTGTAGAGGGCGGCGGTGTATCCGGCGGGGCCGGAGCCGATGATGATGACGTTACGTATGCCGTCGTCGGCGGTGGTCGCGTCGGTCACGGGATCAGCCCTGCTTCTTGGCGTCGATCTCGGCGATCAGGCCCTCGATGAGGCCCTTGATCTCGTCGCGGATGGGGCGCACGGCCTCGACGCCCTGGCCGGCCGGGTCCTCGAGCTGCCAGTCGAGGTAGGTCTTGCCGGGGAAGTAGGGGCAGGCGTCGCCGCAGCCCATCGTGATGATGTAGTCGGAGGCCTGGGCGGCTTCGGGGGTGAGTACCTTCGGCTTCTGGTCGGAGATGTCGATGCCCAGCTCAGCCATGGCGGCGACGGCCGAAGGGTTGATCTGCTCCCCGGGCGTGGAGCCGGCGGAGCGGACCTCGACGCGGTCACCCGCGAGGTGGCGGAGGAACCCCGCCGCCATCTGGGAGCGGCCCGCGTTGTGGATGCAGACGAACAGGACGGAGGCGGCAGGAGCGGAGGACATCTGTTCTTCCTTGAGGTGAGGCGACTGCGGTGGGGATGCGGGGGCTTGCGGCTCTACGGCGCGAACTGCACGAGCAACTCGCTGATGTGGGCGTCGATCTCGTCGCGGATCTCCCGTACGAGGGCGATCGGCGCAGCTTCGGGGTCGGCGACAGGCCAGTCGAGGTAGCGGCGACCGGGCACGACAGGGCAGGCGTCGCCGCAGCCCATCGTGATCACGATGTCGGCGGCCTCGACGACCTCTTCGGTCAGGGGCTTGGGGTACGCATCGGCGAGATCCGCGCCGGCCTCGGTAAGGGCCTGCGCGATGTGCGGCTCCACCTCGTCGGCCGGGCGGGTGCCCGCTGAGGAGACGGTGACGCGCTCGCCCGCCCGGTGGGCGAGGAGGGCGGCGGCCATCTGCGAGCGCCCGGCGTTCTGGCTGCACACGAACAGCACCCGGGTCTGGCCGTTCACCAGGCCTTGGGTGTGGGCGAGGGCGTCCAGGCGCTCGGCGGTCAGCCGTTCCGCCAGCACGACCAGGTGCGTACGGACCCGTGCCTGCTCGGCCAGACGTGTGTAGGAGTCGGCGAGCAAGCCCAGCACGGTCTCCGGCGAGAAGTGGCCGGCATACCGGGAGGCGGGGCGGGCAGCCCCCGCGGGCAGGCGTTTGTCCGGCAGGAGGAGCGAAGAGGGCATCGGCATGGCGTTCCCGTTCAAAGGAGCCAATGAGGTCAGCTCGGACTGGTGTCAGGCCCAGCTGATGTGACAGTATCAGCACATGATGACGTCAGTCGACACTGATCTGATCCGGGTTCTTGCCGACCCGCTCAGGCTCCAGATCGTGACCCTGCTCGCGCGCGAGACCCTCTGCACCACCCATCTCGTGGAGGAGACGGGTGCCAAGCAGACGAACCTCTCCAACCACCTGAAGGTGCTGCGCGAGGCCGGGGTCGTGGAGACGGACCCATGCGGGCGATACATCTACTACCGGCTGCGCCCGGAAGTCATCGAAGCCCTCGCCGGCCAGTTCGCCGACCTCGCCCTGACCGCGCGTGCCACCGCCGAAGCGAACCTCAAGCGGTCCTGCCCGTAGCCCGCTGTCTGCCTCACCTGCCCGAGGAGATCCTGTCTTGACCGCCACTGAGCCCGTCGCCGCCGCCCCCGCAGCGGAGTCCGTCATAGCCGCCGACGTGCCCCAGCCAGCACCCGGCGCGACCTCGCCCCGCACCCCACTGATCGCCCGCGCCGCCGCCGAGCTGGTGGGCACTGCCGCACTGGTGGCGGTCGTGGTCGGCTCCGGCATCCAGGCCACCGACCTCACCGACGACGTGGCGCTCCAGCTGCTGGCCAACTCCACCGCCACGGTCTTCGGCCTCGGCGTCCTGATCGCTCTCCTCGGTCCGGTCTCCGGTGCCCACTTCAACCCGGCTGTGACGCTGGCGGAGTGGTGGACCGCCCGCCGCGGTGGCGCCGGCGTCACTGCCCGCGAGCTGGCCGTGTACGTGCCCTCCCAGATCGTCGGCGCCGTCGCGGGCACGATTCTGGCGGACGCGATGTTCGGCGAGCCGCTGGTGAAGTGGTCCACCCACGACCGCTCCGCCGGAAACCTCCTCCTCAGTGAAGTCGTCGCCACCGCGGGCCTGATCCTGCTGATCTTCGGCCTGGCCCGCACCGACCGTCTGCGCTTCGCACCCGTCGCCGTCGCCTCGTACATCGGCGCCGCGTACTGGTTCACCTCCTCCACCTCCTTCGCCAACCCGGCCGTGACCATCGGCCGCGCCTTCACCCACACGTTCGCGGGTATCGCCCCGGCCTCTGTGGCCGGCTTCATCGGCATGCAGCTGATCGGCGTCGTGGTGGGCCTGGCCCTGGTGGCGGTCATCTTCATGCGCGGCAAGACGGACACCGGGGCGCCCACGGCATGAGTCAGCGCACGGATGTGGTGGTGATCGGCGGTGGCCAAGCGGGGCTCGCCGCCGACTACCACCTGTGCCGCCTGGGCATCGAGTTCGTCATCCTCGACGCCCAGCCGACGCCGGGCGGGGCCTGGCAGCACACCTGGGATTCCCTGCGGCTGTTCTCCCCGGCCGCCTACTCCTCCCTGCCTGGTCGGCTCATGCCGCTCCAGCCCGGCCAGACGTACCCGGACGCCGGTCATGTGGTGGAGTACCTCGCGGACTACGAGAAGCGGTACGAACTCCCGGTCCAGCGCGGCGTCTGGGTCGACGCGGTCCACCGCGACGGCGCGTTCCTGCGCGTCGAGACCGACTGCGGTGACTGGCAGGCCCGCGCCGTCGTCAGCGCCACCGGAACCTGGACCCGCCCGTTCATGCCCGCTGTGTCCGGCCGGCGCGAGTACACCGGCCGCCAGCTGCACACCGTGCAGTACGGCAGCCCTGCCGATTTCACCGGCCAGCGGGTGGTCGTCGTGGGCGGCGGCAACTCAGGTGCGCAGATCGCCGCCGACCTCGCCGGTACCGCCGAGCTGACCTGGGTCACCCAGCGCCCGCCCCGCTACCTCGGCGATGACATCGACGGTCGCGCGCTCTTCGACGCCGCGACCGCACGCCGCCGCGCCCTCGACGCCGGCCGCACCGACACCGGTGGCGTCGCTTCCCTCGGCGACATCGTCGCCGTTCCGCCCGTACGCGCCGCCCGCGACGCCGGACTCCTGTCAGCGAAGCCGATGTTCAGCAGCCTCACCCCGACCGGTGTGGAATGGGCGGACGGTACTCGCGCCGAGGCGGATGCCGTCATCTGGTGCACCGGGTTTCGCCCGGCACTGGCCCACTTCGCCTCCCTGCGCCTGCGCGGCAGCCGTGGCCGGATCGCCACCGACGGCACCCGCGCGGTGGATGAGCCCCGCCTGCACCTGCTCGGCTACGGCGACTGGACCGGCCCCGCCTCCGCCACCCTCATCGGCGTCGGCCGCCCGGCCCGGGACTCGGCCCGGGAGATGGCCGAGCTGCTGCGGGCTTGACCTTCGAGTCGGGTTGAAGGTTTACGTTCGAGGTGTGAGCACACTGCGCATCTCGCAGCTGGCCGAACGCTCCGGCGTCCCGGCCTCCACACTGCGGTTCTACGAGACGGCTGGGCTGCTGCCCGCCGAGCGGACCGCCTCCGGCTATCGCCAGTACGGGCCGGACGCGGTGGAGCGGCTGGCGTTCATCTCCTCCGCGAAGCTGTTGGGACTGGCGCTGGAGGACATCCGCGAGCTGCTGGACGTACGGGACGCCGGTGTGTGCGCTGCGGTGCGGGCACGGATGGTGCCGCTGGTTTCCGACCGGATCGCGGACGCGGACCGTCGGTCGGCCGAGCTGGCGGCGTTCTCCGCCCGCCTCGCCGACGTCCACCGGCAGCTGTCCGGCCCGGCCCCGGCCGGCGGGTGCGGCCCGGACTGCGGCTGCACCACCGACGGCGACAAGGCCCAGGCGTCGGGGCCGGTCCTGATCGAACTCTCACCCACCCGCCCCCAGGATGCGGCCGATGAGCCGTGGCGCCAGGCACCGGTGGCCTGCACGCTTGGCGGGGCCGCACTCGGCGAGCGCACCGCCCAATGGCAGGCCCTGATCGCGCAGGCCACGAGCCGCGAGGAGATCGCGGACGGAGTGCGCCTGACCTTCCCCAGCACCCCGGAACTGGCCGCCGAACTCGCCTCGCTCGCAGCAACCGAACAGGACTGCTGCGCGTTCTTCGACTTCACCCTGAACCTCGCCCCCGCCCGGCTGACGCTGACCGTGCGGGCGCCCGAAGCCGCCGGCTCCCTGCTGGCCGACCTGTTCGGAGCCACCGCATGAACCCCGAGACGAAGTCCTCCGGCACGTCCCTCCTCGGCGTGGGCGCGCTCGCCGCCCTGGCCTGCGCGGCGTGCTGCATCGGCCCGATCCTGGCCTTCCTCGGCGGACTTGGGGCACTTACCGCGATCGGTTCCCTCTGGGTCCCCGCCCTGGCTGCCGTCACCGTGCTCGCCCTGGCAGCCGTGACGTGGGTACTGCACCGGCGTCGTCGTGCCGCCGCCTGCGCCAGCGCGCCGGGTCCCGTGGACCTGGGCCTGCCCGCCACCCCGCCGCCCTCGGCAGGAAACGCCCGCTTGCCACAATGACCGATCCCCACAGGGCGGCCACACGATCAGCACGCACGTACGGCAGGGAGTCAGCAGGGTGTCGCAGGAACCGCAGGGTCTGGTCGAGCGCATGGAACAGCACCAGATCGCGATCTACCTCGGCGCCATGGCTCTCGGAGGACTGCTCGGCTGGGCGGCCCCGGCTGCCGGCCCCGGACTCGAGCACGCCATCAACCCCGTCCTGGGCGCGCTGCTGTTCGTGACCTTCCTCCAAGTCCCGGCCGGCGAGCTGTTCCGCTCCCTGCGCGACGGCCGGTTCCTGCCGGCGGCCCTGGTGGTGAATTTCGCCGTTGTACCCGCAGTCGTCGCCGCGATGTTCGCCTTCCTGCCCGCCGATCAGGCCGTGCGCATCGGGGTCTTGCTGGTGCTGCTGTGCCCGTGCGTGGACTACGTCATCGTCTTCAGCGGCTTGGCCGGCGGGGACAGCCGCCGCCTGCTGGCCGCCACCCCGCTCCTGCTCATCGTGCAGATGCTCCTCCTGCCGGGCTTGCTGTACCTGTTCATGGGCCCGGACCTTGCCGACATCGTCGAGGCCGGCCCGTTCCTCGAAGCCTTCCTCTTCCTCATCGTGATCCCCCTCGCGCTGGCCTGGGCCCTCCAGGCGTGGGCAGCCCGCACACCGGCCGGGCGGAAGGTGTCCGACGCCGCCACGACCACGATGGTGCCGCTGATGGCCTCCACCCTCATCACCGTCGTCGCATCCCAGATCCCCAAGCTCGGCGGCAGCCTCGGCGACGTGGCCTCCGTCATCCCCTTCTACGCCGGGTTCCTCGTGGTCATGGCCTTCGCCGGACGGGTTGTCGCTCGCTTCTTCCGCCTGGATGCCCAGGCCTCACGGGCGGTCGTCTTCACCGGCGCGACCCGCAACTCCCTGGTCGTACTGCCCCTCGCGCTCGCTCTCCCCGACGAGCTGGCGGTCGCCGCGGTCGTCGTGGTCACCCAGACCCTGGTCGAGGTCATCGGCATGGTCGCCTACGTACGCCTCATTTCCCGCCTCGTCCCGCAACGGGAGCAGCCGGTCACGGCCGCGTGAGGATCGTGCAGACCTCGCCTTCCGGGCAGGCGTCCGGGTCGGTGGCGGCGGCCCGTCGGGCGAGCTCACGCAGTGCGGTGCGGGTCTGGCGGAGTTCGGCCATGCGCCGCTCGATGTCCGCCAGGCGCTGGTCGATCAGCGTGGTGACGTGGCCGCAGGGGGCCTTGCCACTGTCGCGGATGTCCAGGACTGACCGGATCGCGGCAAGGGTCAGACCGGCGCCCTGGGCGTCGCGGATGAACGCCAGCCGCATCGCAGCCTCCGGTGGGTACTCGCGATAGCCGCCCGTTGTGCGTGGCGGGGCGGGCAGCAGGCCGGCCTGCTCGTAGAAACGGATGGTCTTGGCCGTCACCTGGCCGGATGCCGCGAGCTCACCGATGCGCATACCCCCACGCTACGCCTTGACCTTCCAGCGCACTGGAAGGTCTAACGTCGGGCCGAGGGCCACACCACCACGGAGGACAGCGGAATGCGGATCACGATCCTGACGGTGCCCAACTGCCCGAACGTGCCGGTCGTACGGGAGCGGATCACCGCCGCGCTCGGCCCGCGTACCGCCCAGGTCGAACTGATCGAGGTGCGTGAGGAGGCGGAGGCCGAGCGTTTGGGTATGACGGGCTCGCCGACCGTGCTGCTCGACGGCGTCGACCCCTTCGCGGTGCCCGGCGCCCCGGCGAGCGTGTCCTGCCGCCTCTACCGGGATGCCGACGGTCGCACTGAGGGCGCGCCGAGCGTCCATGCCCTGCGCCGGGCTCTGTCCGGCGTGAGTCTTTCCTCGGCCGAGGCCGGCCAGGAGTGCTGTCAGTCGGATGTCCTGGATCCGATCGGCCGGGCCGGACGAGGCCGCCGCGCCCCCGCCGAGCGCGGACTGCGGGCCGTGCAGCAGGCGGTGCTGCGGCACTTCGCCGAGACAGGGCTCGCCCCGGACATGCCGGTGCTCGAGGTCGTCGCTGCCCAGACCGGAAGGACCGCCGCCGAGGTACTTGCCGAGCTGGACCGGGAGGACTTCCTGGCCCTGGACGAAGTGGGCCGGATCGAAGCGGCGTACCCGTTCTCGGCGGCTGAGACCCGGCACCGGGTACGGCTGGCAAGCGGAGTGGAGGTGTGGTCGATGTGCGCCATCGACGCCCTCGGTCTCTCCGCCATGCTCGGCCAGGACGTGGTGATCTCCTCCTCCGACCCGGTCGACGGCCGGCCGGTGACCGTGACCTTCACCAGGGGCACGACGGTGTGGGAACCGGTGGCCGCGGTCGTGTTCGTCGGCCGCCGCGAAGGCGAGGGGCCCGCCGCCACCCTCTGCTGCGACGCGCTGAACTTCTTCACCGGCCACGCCTCGGCAGAGCAGTGGCAGCAGGAGCATCCGGAGGTGAAAGGGCAGGTCGTCAGCCAGGCCCGCGCCGTGGAGACCGGGCAGCAGACCTTCGGCCCGCTCCTCCAGGACCGCTGACCGGCGCTTTGCGCTGGTACCGGGGCTCGGTAGCCGCCATCATCACAAGCCCCGGGCGCAGCCCTGAGTGCCGACCGAAAGCTGGCAGGTCATGGCTCACATTGACCCGATGGACCGGCAGGCCGTGAACGAGGACTACGAGCGCGCCCGCCGCACCTTCCACCAGCTGCTGGACTCAGCCTCCAAGGCGGACTTGGCCAGGCCCACCCGCGGTACCAAGTGGACCAACGAGCAGCTGCTGTGGCACATGCTGTTCGGGTACATGGTCGTCCGCGCCCTGCTGGTCCTGGTCCGCGTCTTCGGGCGGCTCCCCCGGAGCGTCGGCAAGGTGTTCGCCCACCTGCTGAACGCGGGGACCGTACCGTTCGACTGGATCAACTACGTGGGTCCGCGCGGGGCGGTGACGGTCTACGGGCCGCGCCGGATGGGCGCCGCCTTCGACCACGTCCTCGACGCCCTGCAGCGACGGCTGGCCGCGGAGTCCGAAGCCGACCTTGCCCGCGGAATGCACTACCCCGTCCGCTGGGATCCCTTCTTCCGCGACTACATGACACTCGCGGACATCTACCGCTACCCGACCCGGCGCTTCGACTTCCACCTCCGCCAACTCACCCTGGACGGCGGCAGCTGACACGGCAGAACGGTCAGGTGATACGCGGGCTGCGGCGCTCCAGCAGGACGACGTCACGCCACAGGCCGTGGTGCCGGCCAACGCGCTCTCGGGTGCCGATGACCCGGAAGCCCGCACGGCCGTGGACCGCGAGGCTGGCGGCGTTCTCGGGAAAGATCCCGGACTGGATTGTCCAGATACCCGCGGCCTCGGTCGACTCGACCAGCGCCGCAAGGAGCTGCCCGGCGACACCCCTGCCGCGGGCGCCCGGGTGAACGTAGACGGAGTGCTCGACGACACCGGCGTAGGCACAGCGGTCGGAGACCTTGGTGGCGGCCACCCAGCCGAGCAGCTTGCCGTCGGCGCCGAGTGCGGCGAAGCGGTGTTCGGGTAGCTTCGCCGCATCGAACTCCGCCCAAGTCGGTGCGGCGGTCTCGAAGGTGGCGTTGCCCTCCTCGATGCCCGCCTGGTAGATCGCCAGGACCTCGTCCGCGTGCGCCCAGGTCAGCTGCGCGATGGTGACGCTCATACGGCTGCTGCCCGCGTCAGGAGCTGACCCATGGCGGCCAGTACGGCCGGCTCGACCCGGTAGTACACCCAGGTGCCGCGCCGCTCGGAGGAGAGCAGGCCGGCGTCCTTGAGCTTCTTCAGGTGGTGGGAGACCGTCGGCTGGGAGACGCCCACGTCGGAGATGTCGCACACGCACGCCTCGCCGCCCTCGTGCGAGGCGATGGCGGAGAACAGGCGCAGGCGGACAGGGTCGCCCAGGGCCTTGAACATGACCGCGGTCCGCTCGGCCTCCGCAGCCGTCAGCGGGCGCTCGGCCAGGGGCGGGCAGCACGGGGCCACGGCCTCCGGCTCCAGCAGCGGCAACACCTTCGTAGTGGGCATGCCCCCATCATCCGATGGATTTCGACAGATGTCTATGTTGACGGATGTCGATATGAGATGCATTCTTGAGACGTCAGGACATCGACAGGCGTCGAATCAACTGGGGAGCCCGCCGTGAACGCATCCACCGAAGCCCTGCCCGTCGTCGTGATCGGAGCAGGACCGGCCGGCCTCGCCGCCGCCGCCCACCTCACCGAGCGCGGCATCGAACCCCTGGTCCTGGAAGCCGGACCGGCCGCCGGCAGCGCGGTGCGCGACTGGGGCCACGTACGGCTCTTCTCCACATGGTCCGAGGTCGTCGACCCGGCCGCCGAGAAGCTCCTCGCCCCCACCGGCTGGACCGTCCCCGACGGCGCGACCTACCCCTCCGGCGCCGACTGGTCCGAGCAGTACCTCCAGCCGCTCGCCGACGTCCTCGGCGACAAGGTCCGCTACGGCGCCACCGTCACCGGCGTCTCCCGCCTCGGCCGCGACCGGATCGTCGACGCCGACCGCGAACAGCAGCCCTTCACCATCAGCATCCTCAACGCCGACGGCACCGAGCAGCGGATCACCGCCCGCGCCGTCATCGACGCCTCCGGCACTTGGTCCACCCCCAGCCCCATCGGCGGCGACGGCCTCCCCGCCCTCGGCGAGAAGGCTGCCGCCGACCGGATCTCCTACCGGATTCCGGACCTCAAGGACCCGGCCGTCCGCGCCCGGTACGCAGGCAAGCGCACCGCAGTCATCGGCTCCGGCGCCTCCGCCTTCACCGCCCTCGCCTACCTGGCCGACCTCTCCAAGGAGGAGTCCGGCACCCACGCCGTATGGATCCTGCGCCGCGGCATCAGCGGCTCCACCTTCGGCGGCGGCACCGCCGACCAGCTCCCCGCCCGCGGCGCCCTCGGCCTCGCCGCCAAGGCCGCCGTCGACGACGGGTACGCCGACGCGGTCGCCGGCTTCCGCACCTCCGCCATCGAGAAGACTGCCGACCAGCTGGTCCTCGTCGCCGAGGACGGCCGCGGCCTGGATCCCGTAGACGAAGTCATCGTCCTCACCGGTCTGCGCCCCGACCTCTCCTTCCTGAACGAGCTGCGCCTCGGACTCGACGAGCGCCTCCAGGCCCCCGTTGAGCTGGCGCCGCTGATCGACCCGAACCAGCACTCCTGCGGCACCGTCTACCCCCACGGGGTGGGCGAGCTCTCCCACCCGGAGAAGGACGTCTACCTCGTCGGCATGAAGTCCTACGGCCGCGCCCCGACCTTCCTCGCCATGACCGGCTACGAGCAGGTCCGCTCCATCGCCGCCGCCCTGGCAGGCGACCGCGAGGCAGCCGAACGCGTCGAACTCACCCTCCCCGAGACCGGCGTGTGCGGCGGGGCCGGCCTCTTCGACAAGCCCGAGGCCGCCGAAGAGACCGGTGGCGGGTGCTGCGCGGCACCCGCCACGCTCACCGTCAGCGTCGGCGCCCCGGCCCCATCCGGCGGCTGCTGACCCCCGGTGACCGACCTCCAAAGCAGCGGCGCCGCGACCGGAACGGGGGACCGGTCGCGGCCCCGCGCCGTGCTGCCCGCGCTCTGCGCCACACAGATCACCAGCTGGGGCATCGTCTACTACGCCTTCCCCGTCCTGCTCCCGCGGCTGACGGCCGCCACCGGCTGGTCCGCCAACGGCGCGACGGCCGCCTTCTCCCTCGCGCTCCTCGTCTCCGCTGTGGCCGGCATCCCGATCGGCCGGATCCTCGACCGCCGAGGGCCGCGCGCCGTGATGACGGCAGGCTCCGTACTCGCCACTCTCGCCCTCCTCGTCATCGCCGCCGCACCCAACCTGGCCGTCTTCACGGTGGGCTGGATGCTCGCAGGAGTGGCCATGGCCGCCACCTTCTACCCACCCGCCTTCGCCGCACTCACCCGCTGGTGGGGGCCCGGCCGTGTCCGGGCCCTGACCATCGTCACCCTCGCGGGAGGGCTCGCCTCCACCGTCTTCGCCCCCCTGACCGCAGTCCTTGCCGAGCACCTGAGCTGGCGCACCACGTACGCGATCCTCGCCGTAATCCTGGCCGCCATCACCATCCCCGCGCACGCCCTGGCCCTACGCGCCCCCTGGCCACCCGCACCACCAGCGCCACCCGTCATCGACCGCACCCCGGTCACCCGCAGCCGTCCCTTCCTCCTCCTGGCCGCGGCATTCACCCTCTCCGGCTTCGCCATGTACGCCGTCGTCATGGGCCTCATCCCGCTCCTCGCCGAACGAGGCGCGAACGCGACAACCGCCGCCTGGGCCCTCGGCCTCGGCGGCGCCGGCCAGACCCTCGGCCGCACCCTCTACACAGGTCTGTCAGCCCGCACGTCCGTCACGACCCGTACGGTCACCCTCATCACCCTCGGCGGCGCGACCACGGCAACGCTGGCCCTCATCCCCGGCCCCATGCCCCTGCTCGTCGTCCTCGCGGTCCTCGCCGGAGTCGTCCGAGGCAACCTCACCCTCCTCCAGGCCACCGCCGTCACCGACCGCTGGGGCACCACCCACTACGGCCGCCTCTCCGGACTCCTCAGCGCACCGGCCCACATCGCAGCAGCCCTGGCCCCCTGGGCCAGCGCAGCCCTCGCCGCCCCACTCGGCGGCTACCCCCACCTCTTCGCGGCCCTCGCCACACTCTCCGTCGTGGCCGCATGCCTCGCCCTGTTGGCGTCGCGAGAAGGCCGCGCCCTGTCGCTGTCCAGGTCGGCTCCGAGCAGCAAACCATCGTCCGCCTTCCGGCAAGGACGTTCTGTGACGTAGGGCGGGGCGGCAGAGGGGCAGGGACAGTCTCGGCTGCAGCCGCCGAGGAGGGGCTTCACTCTGCGGCGCGTGTGTCGGCCGGCTTCACGTCATGGTGCTCACGATCTCCTCGACGACCTCCAGAGTGGTCTCCGGGTGCAGGAACGCGAAGCGGGCGACGGTCTCGCCTTCCCAGCCGGTCGGCGCGACGAACGCGGTCTGGCCGGCGAGGAGACGGGCGGACCATTCCGCATAGTCCTGGGCCTCCCAGCCGACCCGGCGGAAGAGCACGGCGGACAGCTCCGGTTCGCGGATGAGTTCGAGGTGCGGGGCCTTGCGGATGAGTGTGGCGGTGTCGCGGGCCAGGGTGAGGGCCTTCTCGATGGCCTCGCTGTAGGCGCGGGTGCCGTGGACGGCGAGAGAGAACCACAGGGGGAGACCCCGGGCGCGCCGGCTCAGGTGGTGGGCGTAGTCGCTCGGGTTCCACTGGGTGTCGTCGTCGGTGTGCAGGGCGTCGAGGTACGAGGCGTCCTGGGTGTGGGCCGCCCTGGCCAGGCTTGGGTCGCGGTAGAGGAGGGCAGCGCAGTCGAAGGGGGCGAACAGCCACTTGTGGGGGTCGATGACGAGGGAGTCGGCGTGCTCGATGCCCCGGTACCGGTCACGGACGCTCGGGGCGAGGAGGCCGGCGCCCCCGTACGCGCCGTCGACGTGGAACCACAGCCCGAACTCGCATGCCACCGAAGCGATTCCGGTGAGGTCGTCGATGATCCCGGCGTTGGTCGTGCCGGCGGTTGCCACAACCCCGATGACACCGGACGGATCGGTGTCGGTCAGGAGCGCGGCGCGCAGCGCGGAGCCGGTCAGGCGGTGGTCCGCGGTCGGTACCGCGAAGGGCTCGACGCCGATGATGCGCAGAGTGTTGGCGATGGACGAGTGGGCCTGGTCGGAGACGGCGATCCTGACGCGGTCGTACGGGCCGAGGCCCCGGCGGCGCCGGGCCGTGTCGCGCGCGGTGACGAGGGCGGAGAGGTTCCCGGCCGAGCCACCGGAGACGAAGCAGCCTCCGGCTTCGGCCGGCATCCCGGCGAGGTCCGCGAGCAGACGCAATACCTGGTTCTCGGCGGCGACGGGGCCGGAGGCGAGGAGCCACGAAACGCCCTGGATCGACGCGCACGAGACGAGCGTGTCGAACAGGACGGCGGCCTGCGTGGGGGCGGCAGGGACGAACGACAGGAAGCGGGGGCTGTCGACCGCGACCACGGTGGGCGCGAGCTGCTCGGTCCACAGCCGCAGGACTTCCTCCGGATCGTTGCCCTCGGGCCCGATCAGCCCTGCCAGGGCCCCGTCGAGCTTGTCCTTCTCGCCCGGGTGGTTGAGCGCGGGCCGGTTGCGGAGGCGGTCGCGCAGGGAGGCGACGACGAGGTCGGTGAGGGCAGGGTCGTACGTGTGCATGGAGACCTTCGCGTTGACGAGCAGTGCGGGGAGGGGGGAGGAAGCCCAGTGAAACCGGCGGCGAAGTGCAGGAGTTCGGTGGGCGCCACAGCTCTGGGGGGCCGGCTTCGTCGGCGCGGCCGAATCCGCCGCCCGGCGCGTGAGTGCTCCAGCCCCCGGCACCAATCCGGCACGCAGGTTTTGGAGCCGGCGACGACACCCCGGCGCTCCGGCCGGACCACGATCGCGGGAGACCCCGCGGACGACGGCGGGAAGAACGGAGAGGCTGCCCTTCCATGCGCCACGTCACCCGCCCGACCCTCGGCATCCTCGGCGGGATGGGGCCGCTCGCCACTGCCGCCTTCTACCGCCGCCTCGTCGAACTCACCCCGGCCGGCTCCGACCAGGCGCATCTGCCCGTCCTGATGTGGGCTGATCCCGCCGTACCGGACCGGACCGCGGCGCTGCTCGGACAGGGTCCGTCCCCCGTGCCCGCCCTGGTCGAGGGCGCCCGCTGGCTCCAGCGCGCGGGAGTCAGCTGCATCGCCGTCCCCTGCAACACCGCTCATGCCTACGTCGAGCAACTGTCCAAGGCCACGGGGGTCGAGGTCCTCGACATGATCAAGGCCGCATTGGAGACGGCGGTGCGCCGGACACCCGGGCTTGAGCGGGTAGGAATCCTGGCGACTCGGGGGACGCGCCTGACCGGTCTGTACGAGCAGGCCGGCGCCCGCCTCGGGCTCGACGTCATCCAGGTTCCCGCCCCCGTACAGGAGGAGTACGTGGACGCCGCGATCCGCGCGGTCAAGGCAGGCGCTGAGACGGCCGGGCCCGAACGCTGGATCGCCACGGCGGCCGAGAGTCTCAAGGAGCAGGGCGCCCAGGCGGTCGTTGCCGCCTGTACGGAGATACCGCTGATCAGCGGGTCGGCCGCCCGCGTGCTGCCGGTGGTCGACTCGACCGACGCGCTTGCCGAAGCCGCCGTCCTGCGCCTGTGGCGCCCAGGGTCGGCGCCCGCCCCGCTTCGTGCCCGGGAACGAACGCGCTGACGTACCCTCGTCCGCACGCACCACATCGCAGGGCTGCGCGAGTCCTAACCTGCGGAGATGATCAGGCACATGTCGGCGCACCCCGCCCGAAGCCTCAGCCGGGTACTCGAGGACTTCGGCCACACCCTCCTCGACCTGCTGTACGGCGACCCCGACGCGGCCGGGGAGATCGGCGGCGTCGGCATCCACGATCCGTACGACGAGCAGCACTACCCGGAGCACGCCATCGTGCTCGGCGTCGGTGTCCACGGCGCGGACGCGATCGGCGGGCTCCTGCGGTCCCTCTCCGCGCTCGGCGCCACCGCCCTCGTCGTCCGCGGCCCCGTCGACGACGCCGACGAGCTGGAGCCGGTCGTGAACGAGACCGGCGTGGCTCTGCTGGCCCTGACCCGAGGAGCCTCCTGGGCACAGCTGGCGGCGATGCTGCGCACCCTGCTCTCCGAAGGCGACGTGGGTGAGGGCGAGGAGCAGACCCTGGGCGGAGTGCCGTCGGGGGACCTGTTCGCCCTGGCCAACGCCATCGCCACCCTGCTGGACGCCCCCGTCACGATCGAGGACCGCCGGTCGCGCATCCTCGCCTTCTCCGGTCGGCAGGACGAGGCGGACGCCCCGCGGGTGGAGAGCATCCTGGCCCGCCAGGTGCCCGAGCGCTATCTGCGCCACCACGAGGAGCACGGCGTCTTCAAGGAGTTGTACCGCAGCGAGGGCCTGGTGCACGTCCCCGCGCCGACCCTCGGCGACGAGGTGGCGCTGCCGCGGGTGGCGGTGGCCGTCCGCGCCGGTGACGAGTTCCTCGGATCCGTATGGGCGGCGCTGCGCAAGCCCCTCACGCCGGAGCGGGAGAAGGCGTTCCTGGAGGCGGCGAAGCTCGTGGCCCTCCACATGCTCCGCTTCCGGGCGGGTACCGACGCCGAGAACCGGCTTCGGGCCGACCTCGTCACGACCGCGCTGGAGGGCGGCGCGGGGGCGGTCGAGGCGCTCGGCCGACTGGGTCTCGTCGACGAACCCGCACTGGTCATGGCCATGGGTCTCGCCCCCGAGCGGGGCGAGGACCACGCCCACGTCACGGCCGAGCGTCAGCGCCTGGCCGCCGCCCTGGCCGTGCACCTCACCGCCGTACAGCCGCGTTCCGCCGTGGCGCTGCTCGGCGACGTGGCGTACGCGCTCTTCCCCGCGCCGGGCGACACCGTCTACGCCCGGGAGCGTGCTCTGCAGGTGGCCTGATGCGCAGCCGTCTTCTGA
>NZ_JAGGOW010000042.1 GCF_018614135.1 Streptomyces sp. ISL-66 | reverse complement strand
GGGCGTTCCCCCTTGATCGTGGACACCCTGATCATTGGATCGTGAGGATCCATAGGACAGGAGTTCCCGTTGGGGACGTCGAAGTACTCGCCTGAGTTCCGGGCCGATGCTGTCGCGCTGTACCACTCGAGCCCGGGTGGTACGTACGCGTCGGTGGCCAAGGACGTGGGCATCAACCACGAGACGCTCCGCACCTGGGTGCGGGACGCGGAGCAGGCCGCCCGCCCTGGAGCGGTGGAGGCCACCGCGATGGAGCAGGAGAACCGGCAGCTGCGGGCGCGGGTGAAGGAACTCGAGCTCGAGCGGGAGATCCTGCGGAGGGCCGCGAAGTATTTTGCGGGCGAGACCAGCTGGTGAGCAGCCGCTTTCAGTTTGTCGATGATCATCGTGGCGTCTTCGGCGTCAAGCGGCTGTGCCGGATTCTGCGGGTCTCGCGGTCGGGTTTCTACCGGCACCTGGCCGGCGCGGACGCGCGGGCTGCCCGGGTTCGGGCCGATGCCGAGCTCGCCGCAGACATGATGCGGATCCACCGGGAGTCGGATGGCACCTACGGGGTCCCGCGGGTCACCGCGGAGCTCAGGGAAGCCGGCATGCCGGTCAATCACAAGCGTGTCGAACGCGTCATGCGCGCGTTCGGCATCGTCGGGCTCCACCTGCGCAAGAAGGTTCGCACCACGGTTCCCGAGCCGTCTGCGACACCGGTGCCAGACCTGCTGCTGCGCGATTTCACCGCCGGGACTCCGAACACCAGATACGTGGGTGACATCACGTATCTGCCTGTCGGAGGCGGCCAGTTCCTGTATCTGGCGACGGTGTTGGATCTGTGCTCGAAGCGGCTGGCGGGCTGGTCGATCTCCGACCACATGCGAACCTCGCTGGTCACCGACGCGCTCAAGGCCGCTGCCGCGGCCAGAGGCGCCGACGGACTGCGCGGTGCAATATTCCACAGCGACAACGGCGCCCAATACGTCTCAAAAGAGTTCGCCCAGGTCTGTGAGGAGCTCGGCGTAACCAGATCACGCGGCGCGGTGGGCACCAGTGCCGACAACGCCGCCGCGGAAAGCCTCAACGCGACCATGAAACGCGAGACACTCCAGGGCCGGAAACGATGGGACGGCGCCCGTGAGGCCCGCCTCGCCGTCTTCCGGTGGGCGACCCGCTACAACACCCGCCGTCGGCATTCCAGTCTCGGCCAGATCAGCCCCATCACCTACGAACAACGATCAACTACGCTGACCACCGCCGCATAGCAACCGGTGTCCACCATCAAGGGGAAGCCCCCGCCCTCGGACTCCATTGGGACGACGTCCACCTTGCCCAGGGCGTCTTCTAAGTGCGCTGCACCCTCTCCGCGATCGACAACAACCACCTCGTCATGACCACACCGAAGACCCGGTCGAGCCGCGGCTGGGTCGCCATCTCGCCCCGTGTCGCCACAGCCCTCCGGCACCGCGCGCAAACAATGCCTCGAACCCGCGGCAATCCTGACGATCCGTTCGCCGGGCTGGTCTTCTGCCGAACCGACGGCCGTCCGCTCGGCCCACACCAGGTCCTGGACCGCCTCCGCCAGTTGTCTGAAGAAGCTGGCGTCCCGCGGATCTCGGTGCACGACCTGCGTCACCTGGCCGCCACCATCACCATCACCGCCGGCGTCCCCCTCACCGTGGTATCCAAGACGCTGCGGCACTCCACCCTGTCGACGACCGCCAACATCTACAGCCACCGCACCCAGCAGGCAGCCCGTGAAGCCGTCGACACCATCGACCACACCCTCACCGGAGCCGAGAACGCCAGCCACCAAACGGACCACATGGCGTGGCTGCGACCACCACGCGACCACATCCACCGGCTGCGCGAAGCCCTCCGCCAACTCCGCTCCCCCGCCATGCCCGCCTTCAGCGCCACCGCGAACCAGCCCCGACCCGGGCTTGCGACCACACTGCGACCACCATGGCTCCGGACGCACGAAAGGCCGTCCTCTCACGGATGAGAGAACGACCTCCGACCTGCATGAAGCAAAGTCGGGACGACAGGATTTGAACCTGCGACCCCTTGACCCCCAGATCGATGGGTCGGAGGAAATTTCGTAACATATGCCTCAATCTGAGGGCGCACAGGGTGCACATCCGTACCTGCCGTGCACCCACCGACGTGGGCGCTGGTCCCCAACTGGTCCCCAAGGGGCGCCACCTGGCCCTCGGGCCCGCCCCCGTCACAGACGGGCGCCCGGTGAAGGCGGCTCAGGGAGCGGGGTGACGCCGCGTCCGTTCGGCTCGGCGTCGCAGGTCGAGGATTACCTCATACCAACGACGGGAGCCGTCCCAGTCGCAGTCCTCGTGCCCGCCGGGCTCCCAATCCGCGAGCTCGTCCAGCTGCGTGATCAGGGCATCTGGTTCGACAGAGCGCGGTAGGTGCGATCGTCGTAGAGCTGGCCGGCCTCACCACGCCCTCCAGGAGGTTGACCGCCAAGCCACGGCCTGTCTCTCGTTGCCGGTCTTCTGCGCGGCGAGGCTCTGGGTTCGCCAGCCCGGTGCTGCTGGTCCATGGGGGGTGGCAGGATGCTCGGTCATGGCAACGAGAGATGGCAGCGATGAGGCATACGTCGTTGGGTTGTGCGAGCGGATCCTCGGGCAGAACGCCCTGACGCAGCACAGGTTCGACTGGCTGCTCGGAGATCCAGGATCAGGCGGCCGACGAGTCCAACTGCCGGTCGACGCCTACTGGCCGGGCCATCAGCTGGTGATTGAGTACCGCGAACTGCAGCACGACCAGCCGATGCCCCACTTTGACAAGCCGAGTCGCCTCACCGTCTGCGGTGTCCACCGCGGCGAGCGGCGCGCCCTGTACGACGCCCGGCACGATGAGCAGATCCCCGCGCACGGGCTGCGCATGGTCCTCGTCCGCCCCGCCGACCTGAATCCTGCGGCGGCCCACCGGGCCATGAAGCCCCAGGCCGTTCGCCATGGCGGGAGGTGCGCTGGCAGGGCCCCCTTCGCAGCGGTGGTGTTTCTCGGGCTGGCCTCCGGTGGCCGTTTTCGCAGGCCGGGACGGGGCAGTAGGGGCTCGATCAGGGCCCACTCGGCGTCGGCGGTGTCCGAGGGACAGCGGCGGCGGCGCATCATCGATGAAGCCGCTGACTGGATGATCCGAACATGAATACTGGCCCGGAGAGGTTCCGGCCAAGTGCTGCAGGTCAGGCGGAGGTGGCGGTGCTGATGGTAGAGGCAAGGGCAGCAGCTGAGGTCACAGCCAGTCGGTAGGCCCGTGCCGGGGTGGTCGCCCCCCTTGCTCTTTGACAAGAGGTCGCCGACGGTAAACCGGGCACAGCGGTACGAGAGCCCCTCCACGCGGTGGAGGGGCTCTCGTACCTGAGGAACTTGGTGCTCTCAGCGCATTCGCCGGGGCTCGGGCGTGCGCCATGGAACACCCCGCACGCGTCGGCCGTGTCCGCTGTTGTCCTACGAAGCAGGTCCCGCGCCGCCGGCCACGTGGAAGCCGAGGGCGCCCGATGCGGCGATGGAGAGCTCCACCAGCGCCACCCGCTCCACGGAGGGTACGGCGAACGCGTGCGCGCCCGCGAATTCGACGAACTCCGCCGGAAGGTCGAGGTTGTAGCGCTCGACGTACGCGGAGAGGTCCACCCGCCACACGAAGCGCCCGTCGGTCAGCAGGGACGAGCCGCCAGGCACCCGGAAAGCGCCCCCGATCACGTCGGACGTCATCTCCATGATGTCGAAGATGGGATGCCCGTCATCGAGGTACTGCTTGACCTCGGCCTTCGGATAGGGCGCCCGGTCCCGCACCTTGTCGCCGATGGTCTCGCGGAAGACTTCGCCGTTCTCCGGGTCCATTTCCCGGTAGAAGCCGATCATGTCCATCCGGTTCATCCTTCCAGCATGGGGAGGAACACCCTCCAGTAGCCGCCCTTGTCGATCTGTGGTGTTTGCCCGGGGCCGAGCGCCGGGTTGGTACCGACGCGGTCCGTCGGCGCGCGCACCGTGGTTCCGAGTTCGTTCGCGATGCGCTGGGCGATCCAGGAACCGTCCGAGCCCGAGTGGCACACCATGAGCCGGAGAGGTCCGCCATTGTAGTGTGGATTGTTCGTCACGGCGTCCACCAGCTGACCGGCGTTGACGTGGCCGTTGGGGGTCTCCAGCCAGCCGTCCCGGCTGCCGTGCGCCACTACGTCGTGTTCGCCGGCGTTTGCCACGTTGTTGAAGTTGCGCACGCTCTGCCCGTCGGCGCCGACCAGCGTTCCCGTCGGCCCGTGGGTCACCGGATCGCCCGCGGGAATCCGGTTGTCCTCCATGTAGTCCATCCCGCCGTGGCAGGGGGACAGCCCCAGAGGGTCGCTCAGGCGGTGCGGATTGCCGACGTACGCGACGGGGTTGGGCGCCGGGGTGATGCCGAGCGGGTCGGGGGAGGCGTAGCGTCCCGACTCCGGGTCGTAGTAGCGGAACCGGTTGTAGTGCAGCCCCGTCTCGGGGTCGAAGTACTGCCCGGGGAAGCGGAACGGCGTGTAGGCGGTGCTCGACGCCGCCCACGCGGTGGAGCCCCACACGGTGCTGCGGGTGTGCCAGGCCAGCCGGCCAGCCTCGTCGACGAGTTCGCGGGGGGTGCCGATGAGGTCGGTGATGATCGAGAAGAACCGCTCGTCGACCGCCTTCTGAGGGGAGTCCGCCGTGAACCGGCGCTCGGTCTGGGTGAGGGGGCGCACCCCCTGGTGGTCCCAGGTCAGGGTGACGCGGTCGGCCGCCGGCTGCCCGTGGATGGTCTGCTCGCAGAGCGTGTCGCCGTCCCAGGTGAACGTGATGTACTCCAGGACGGTGCCGTCCGCGGCGAGCTGCTCCTTGGACATGCGCCGGCCGAGCGCGTCGTAACGGTAGCGCCACCGGCTCCCGTCGGGAGTGGCGACGGCGGTCAGCCGGTTGTCGGCATCCCACGTGTAGTGCCAGGTGTCCGGCTTGCGCGACAGCCGTGTGCGCTGCCGCAGGGTCGTGCGGCCCAGCGCGTCGTACTCGTAGCGGACCCGGCCCGCCCGCATGAGGGCCGTGCCGCTGTAGGCGCGGCTGCCGGTGGCCTCCTGCCCCGGGTGGGCCGCCGGCCAGGAGGCCTCGGTCTGGTTGCCCGCCTCATCGTAGGCGTACCGCTCGCTCCACTGGGCGGCGTCGACGGCCGTGACCCGGCCCGCGGGATCGAGTGCGAACGCTTGGAGGCCGGCCAGCCGGTCGCGGATGCCGGTGAGGTGGCCGTCGGCGCGGTAGCTGTAATCGCGCCGCTGGATGCTCCGGCCGCCGGAGATGACCTCCTGGCCGCTGAGCCGGTCGACGCTATCGAACTCAGAGACGAGGAGGGTGGTGCCGCCGATGCGGCGGGCGATCTCGCGGCCCGCCGCGTCGTGTTCGAAGGCAAGGGCGCGGCCGGAGGTGTTGAGCGAGGTCCGCCGGCCCGCCGCGTCGTAGGCTCGCGTGCTGACCGCGCCGGTCGGAGTGCTGCGGCTGACGCGCCGGCCGAGCTCGTCGTACGCGTACGACACGGTGCGGCCGTCGACGCTCTCGGACAGCAGCCGGCCGTGCCGGTCCCGTACGAACGTGATCGTGGCGTCGCCGTTCACGGCCTCCGCGAGCTGGTCGGAGAAGTCGTACGCGAACGTGCTGACGGCCCCGTCGGCGTCCTTGGAGACCAGGCGGTCGAGATCGTCCCACTCATAACGCAGGGTCCGGCCCGAGGCATCGGTCCGGGAGGTGATCCGGCCGACGGCATCGCGCTCATAGCTGAGCAGCCGGTCGTCGAAGTCCGTCTCGGAGACGAGGCGGCCGGCGCCGTCATACACGTAGTCCCAGGTCGCCCCCTGCGGGCTGCGCACCCGGGTGAGCCGGAGGTCGTGGTCGTAGGTGAACTCGTGGCGCACGCCGTCGTACCCGGTCCGGGCAGCCATGAGGTCGAAATGGGTGTACTCAAAGCGGGAGACCGCGCCCATCGCGTTCGTGTGGGTGAGGCAGTTGCCCTCGCCGTCGTACGTCCACGACTCCTCGCTGCCGTCCGCCAGGACGCGGCGGGCGGGCCGGCCCTCCGGCGTCCAACGGACCCGGGTCGTATGGCCGAGGGCGTCGGTCAGGGCGGTCGGGCGGCCGAACGCGTCCCGGGTTGTCCGTATCGTCGCCCCTAGCGGGTCGGTGACCGAGACGGGGAGTCCGGCCGCGTTGGTGGCGACGCGGGTCGTGTTCCCGCGGGCGTCGGTGATGCCGGTCAGCCGGCCGGCGTCGTCGTACGTGTATCGGGTGGTGGACCCGGAGGGGTCGGTGACGCTCGTACGGTTGCCGCGCGCGTCGTACTCCATGCGGATGCTCGTCCGGTCCGCATTGACCATCCGGATCGGGAGCCCGAGCGCGTTGTACTCTGCCGTCGCCTCGCGGCCGTCGGCGCGCACCGTCGCGATGAGCCGCCCCATCGCGTCGTACGTGTAGCGGTGGGTGCGGCCGAGAGCGTCGGTCCGGCTCAGCAGCCGGTTGTACCGGTCGCGTTCGAAGCGGGTGACCGCGCCGAGGGGATCGGTCTCCTCGACGATCTGGTGGGCGTCGTTGACGACGTAGCGGTGGACGGCCCCGCCGCGGGTGGTCGTGGTGGTGACGCGCAGGCCGGCCCCGGGGGCGGGTCCGTCGTAGTCGATGCGCAGTGCGACGTGCCCCTCGACACCGCCCTCGGCGACGCACCGGTCCAGGGCGTCGTAGACGTAGTCGTAGCGGCTGCCGTTGGTATCGGTCCACGACGTGATGCGGGTCAGCTCGTCGTAGGCGAAGCTCAGGGGCAGGCCGGAGGAGTTGGTGACGGAGGTGAGGTTCCCGTCGCCGTAGCCGTACCGCAGGATCTCCTGGTCCGTGCCGTCCTCGGCGGCGCCGGACAGGTGCAGGGCGGTGATCCTGCCGCCGCCGGTGGTGAGCTTCAGGTGGTAGCCGCCGTGGTGCACGATGGACGCCGGTGCGCCGGCCTCGTCGTACTCGAAGGCGATCCAGTTGCCGTTGCGGTCGTCGAGCTGGGCGAGGAGGGCCAGGTCCCCGTCCGGGCGGGTGGCGAAGTGCCGGACCTGGCCGGCGTCCGGGTCGGTGACGGTGTAATCGCCCTGCACATCGCGATCGAGCGGCCAGCGTGGGCCGTGGCTCGGCAGGACCGGAACACCGGGAGCGGGGTGCGGGTAGGACAGCAGCATGCCGTCCTCGCAGACGAATACGACGCCCGCGGAGTCGATCTCGAGGCGCTGGTCCGCGGTGGAGGCCCAGGAGGGGCCGAACCAGCGTCCGGCCCGGTAGTCCGACGCGGCGCGGCGTCGGAAGACCAGCGGGAGCGTGCCGGGCAGGACGATGTCCGTCTGCGGCAGGAACATCGCCCCTGTCGCGAGGTCGATGGGGTCGGTGGCCCCGCTCTCGACGGCGTTCGGAGGACGAGAGGTCTTGGCGGCGTCCGCGTCGACCGACTTGCGGGCACCCGACTTCGCGAGGTCGTCCATGCCGGTGCGCATGCCGGCGCGGATGCCGCCGCGGAGCACGCCGGCGCCCTTGGTGCCGATGAGTTCGGGGACGAGGCGGCCGAGGAACTCGGCGGGGTCGCCCTTGGCGGCGTCCCAGGCGTTCTTCAGGGCGCGGTCGGGGTTGGCTGCGGTGGAGACGAGCCCGGCGAGGGTCATGTTGAGGTTCTTGTAGTACTCGGCCGGATGGGTGAGGTTGTACGGGTCGGCCGGGTTCACTGACCGTACGAAGTTGACCAGCCCTGCGGTGCCCTTGACGATGCCGCCGCCGAAGTGGGCCAGTTCCACGCCTTGGCCGAAGGCGTAGTCGGCGAGTTCGAGTTTGGCCTTCTCCCGGCCGGTTGGTTCCTTCGGGGCGTGGGCCATGGCGGCGGTGACCGCGGCCTTGGCGGTGTCGGCGGCTTCCCTGCGGGCGCTGCGGGCGGCTTTGAGGATCTCCTGGGCGCGCTGGCGCTTGGCCTGGGTGAGGTCGGTGAATTCGGCAGGGCGGGGGAGAGGGTTGTCGCTGTTGCGGGCGTCGTTGTAGGCGTCGACCTTCTTGTTGTGGGCGTCGGCGGCGGTCTTGTAGTCCGCTTGCGCCTCCTTGTAGAGGTCGATGGCCTCGCGTGCCTTGCCCTGCGCGGTGGTGACTGCTGTCGCGTACGTTTCCAGGGCCTTGGCGGCGTTCTCGAAGGCATCGGCGGCGTGCAGCCAGTCGGTGGGCAGGGTCTGGAAGTTCTCGCGGAAGCTGTTGGCGGCCTCGCCCTTCCAGTGCGCGGAGTCCAGCTTCTTCATGCCGGCGCCGACTAGGTCGAACGCGTTCTGGAAGTCGCGGAGGTTCTTGACCGACTCGGCGATCTTGGACGGGTTGCCGTGGATGAGTTCGTTGGGCTCCTCGGTCTGCCCGAGCTGCTGCTCGCCGACCTCGGCGCCGAGTGAGGAGGCGGTTTCGTCGCCCCAGTCCTCGACGCTGTCGGCCCAGTCCTCGGCGCCTACCTTCTCCAGGCCCCAGCCGACGGCGTCGGTGGTCTTGTCGATGCCCTGGCCGACGAGCTCCTTGCCCTTGTCGATGCCCTTGTCGACGAAGTCGATGCCCTTGTCGAGGCCCTTGCCCAGGTCGTCCCAGCTCACCATCAGCGCTCACCCCACCGCGGCTGTTCGGCCTGCTCAACGGCACCTTGGGAGGGATCGAACGTATCGAGCATCTCCTGATCCACCCTGCCGCGCACCGACGGGTCGATCAGGCCGCTGCGCTGCATGGAATCCAGTTGTGCGTCCATGACATCGTAGCCGGTGTCCTTCCAGGTCTGCTTGACCTCTTGGTGGGCCTGCGTAAACGATTCGGCGCTGTAGTCCGGATTGTCGAACATCGTCTGCTTGCTGATTTTGTCCCAGCTCATCTGCTTGACCTCGTCCTCGGTCAGGTGCGGGTTCCCGTTGACCGAGTTCACCGCGATCTTGAACGAGTCCTTCACGTACTGCTCCTGCTCCGCGTACGCACCGGCCGACAGGCCCACGCCCCGTGCGAAGCCGTTCCCGCGGAGCGTCAGTGCCCGTACGCCCCACTCCCAGCGCTCGCAGAACGTCTTGAACTCCGCTGTCAGCCCGGCATCCCCCAACTCCAGCCCCGACAGGGCCAGCCCGGAGAAACCCCGGCCGGCCGTCGCCTGGCCGATCACGCCAAGGTCCTTCAGCTCGGAATGCGCCAGATTGATCCCGCTCGCGATCTCCGCCAGCGCCTGGGCCGGGGCCTCCAGGCCGGGTTCCCCACCACTCATCGCTCCCCCTCCAGGTCAACAGCGACCGCATCGGGCACGACACCGCGGACTGGCGGGAACAACATGCCACCCTCACTGCCCGCGTCCAGCGCGACCCCGCCGGGGCCCGGAAGCATAGGCACCATCACGTCCAACAACCGCGCACCGAGCACCGTCCGGTACGCCCACTCCCGGTCCGCATCCCCCCGCGCCCGCGCGAAGGCGGCCAACGCCTCCTCGTCGGAGAACGCGCAGATCCACCGCACCCCGTTCAGGTCCGCAGTCCACAGGCTGTCCTGCTCGTCGAAGGGCACCAGCACGGCCGTTTGCCGGAACTCACCCAGCAGCACGGCGAACTCCCGTCGCCTGGCGTCCGCCCTGTCGACCTCGGCTTGCGGTCGCGGTCGTACGGGGGCCGGCGCCTGCTCAGGGACTGCATCGCTCCGCGGAGCTTCGGCTCTGGCCGGCGGCGACCCTCCTGCTGCCGGGTTGCGCGTGTCAAGCGGCGCTGCCAAATCGGTCAGTCTCAGGCGCCCGTTCGGTGAAGGTATGTGCTCCCCGTTGTCATTCACCGTTCGAATACTGCCATGTGGATCTTCCCATCTGCGACGAGGTTCGAGGCCAGCGCAGTCGCCGAGCCTTGAGTGAGGGAGGACACAAGTAACCGCTGGAGCATGGAGCACCGACGCCGTCCGCGCCGCTGGCAAACTCCTCGTCGACCACCGCTTCGAGGGGATCTACGGCACCTGGTGGGACGGCGTCGTCACCGCCGACGGCAAGGAGATGCTGGCCCGGTCGGTCGACCGCTACCTGCGCTTCGAACAGGGGCTGCCGACGGAGAGCAGTTCTTGACTGGTTCCGAACACGCCCACCGTCATGAGCACCACACCAACCACGACCACGCTCTCCACGACCACAGTCACCACCAGGCCGACAGGGGTCGCCTGGAGCACGGCCGCGCGGGCAACGCCACACTGCCTGACCGGCTGCGGGACCGGCTGCGTGATTGGCGAGCTGCTCGGCAAGGTCCGGTCACCGCACTCCACCGGGGCAACAGCGGCTCCGTCGCCGCGTCGGTCGACCTGGCTTTGCTCTTTGGGTACCCGCCGACCGTCCGCCGCGTCCTACGGACCGCCCGCGGCCTGAACCAGGCGGTGAGCGTGGCGCCGACGACTGACCTCCTGTCGATCGCCGTCTCGAAATCTCCACCTTCACCAGCTTCTCGAACCGGCCCATCCGCAAGCCGGTGAACGTCTCCACCCACAACGACTCAGTCCGCAACACCCCACCCATGCAGTAGGAATGCCCCATCACGGACGTTCTGCAACAAGCTCTTGATCTGACCAGTCGGCGTGCCGCCCCGGGCCAGTGTCCGGTCGGTCGCCCGCCGGGCGCCGTCGAGGTGCTCACCGAGCGAATCTGAAGTCGCAGACCCTGACGGGAAGCCGTCCTGAGCAGCGGTTCGCACCGTGATTGCGGACGAGGGTGTGGAAATGGTCACCCCGGACGGCCATCACGGCACCGTCCACTACCGGCTGCCGCCTGATCCCTCCCTCGCCTCTCACTTGGACACCGTGACCCACGGTGTACGCCACCCTGCTGCGCCGCCCCTGTACATCGCCGGCCTGACTCCCGGGAGTTCGCGGTGAGCGTCGACGCCGCCGCACGGGGTGCGGCGCTGCTCAATGCCCTGACCGAAGGGCGGGCGGCCAGACTGGTGGGAGACCTGCTACAGGCTCCAGGCGCGGCGGAAGGTCGTGAGGCAGCCGACCGAGGTCCAGGGGCTGAGGGACAACGCGTGACGGGCGTCCACGAGCTTTGTGAGGGACCTGCCGCCCGCGTCCGGCCTTTCGGCCTGCTGGAGGCGGTTCGCGTCCAGGGTAGACCCGAAGAACTCCATCACCGTGGCGGCGAACAGCATGAACGCGGCGAGTTCGCATCCCATACGGGTGGCCGTCGGCATCGGTGAGGACCCGTCCGGCGTGCGGACCCCGGCGAACTGCCGCAGGCACCAGGAAGCCAACTCCTCATACCACTCGCGGAACTGGTCGGTGGAGGCGCCCGCGGGATCGATGCGTTCGATGTGGTTGACGAGGGCGAGGCCGGCCGGGCCGCAGGCCTCGCGGAGCAGACCGTGCCGGACGGCGCCCAGCCGAGCGGTCGCCTCACGCCGCATCAGTTCCGGTACCGCCCCCACGAGGTGGATCCAGCTCATCTCTTTATGCGGGCCGACCAGCGCACGTGCGCTGCGCTGCAGTTCCCGGGGGAGGCCGCCGGAGAGTACGTAGCACAGCGCGACGAAGGGCTTCGTCCAACCGAGGAGCAGGCCGTAGAGAATGTCGCGGGCCGCGGGAAGCTGCAGGCGTTGCAGCATGAGGACGTCGTCAAAACAGCTGTCGAACACGTCGCGGAAGGGCATCCCGCGCCGTTCGAAACTGCCCGCCGCCTCCTCCGAGACGGAGACGAGGAAGTAGCAGCGACTGGCGCCGAACACTCCCTTGATGTCGTTGAGGAAGTTCTCGACGTCCGCCGCACTCCTGAGCTTGTCCAGCTCGTCGACGGCGATGATGAGCTGGTACTGCTGGGTGACCGCCTCCAGGAAGGCACGGAGGCCGGACACGATCTCGGGATAGGTCTTGGCCCGTTCCGCCAGCGAGGTACCTTGCTTGGACCCGACGTCGAAGCCGACGGGAAGCTGTTTCGCGCCACCGAGCCTGAGCGTCATGGAGTGCTCGTTGCTGAGCGTCTGCTCGTAGCGGATCTGTCGGAGCTGGCGAAGCGCGCGTTCGCGGAGAACGGCCTCGCCGGAGTACGTCGGCGTCTCGGCCGGCCCGACGCGCGAAGATACCCACAGGTCGTGAGCGTTCCGCGCCATGCGGCTCCCGGTGAGGAGCAGGGTCACGCCGAGGACGATCACCGCGGCGCCGCCGAGCAGCATCCAGGTACCCCGGCCAACTCCACCGGACACTGTGAGCAGTGCCAGGCCGACCGCCGCGCAGACCGCGAGGACCGGACACCACGTCCCCGCGAGAAGACTGGCCACTGAGTAGCGACGTGACTGTGCGAGCACCAATGCCTGCGCCAAGGACGCGTCGGAGGCGGGCCAGAGATCGACCGGCACCGCCAGCCGGACCACGAAAATGAGGAACTGCACCAGCAGGACGGCCGCGGTGAGGGTCAGGGCCAGACCTGCGTAGCTCCACCAGTCGTCCGGCGCGCTGACCAGCCGGGCCGCGCGGGCCACGAGCGTGGTACCTGCGGCCAGAACTGCCACTCCTGCCAGCGCGAGGGCAAGAGCGGCAGCCGCCTTGGTCGAAGGCCTCGGACCGGTGGTCCCATAGCCTTCCAGGTCCCGGTCCGCATCGGGTCCGAGCAGTGCCAGGCACACCTCGGCGTGCAGGTGCAGGACGAAATCCCGCGCCTCGTACGCAACCGGCGCCGCCACCGCGACGCCCAGTCTCACGCGCTCCGGCACGTCTAGTGGCAACTCCGCCGGGGAGTCGCCACCACCGCCGGACGTCGTGAAGGACTTGATGAGGGTGGACTTGCCCACGCCTCGCGGGCCCGCGATACCGAAGCTTCCCTCCCCGTGCCGGTCGATCATCGACTCGAGCCGCTCGAAGGACGACGTGATCACGATCTTTCTGTTGGCGAGCGTCTCGCGCAGGCCGTCGAGGGAGCGGACCTGCATACTCAGGGCGAAGTCCGCGGCGACAGCGCTGTTGAGGGCTGTGAGCACGACCCCGTGCACGGCGGATTCCGCCATGGAGCGGAGTTCCGTCCGTGCCGCCTCCCATTCAGCCTCCAGCGTGCGGAACTCCTGCTGTTCGCTTGCCTGCGCACGCTGCGCGCCCATGTCTTGCTTCAGCAGCCCTTCGATCTGGATAAGCTCCCCATGGACGGCGATGTACTCCCGGGTCACTGCGGTCCGGGATGGCCCCGGCCAGTCGGGGGGATCAGCTCGGTGCTTACGCCCCGTCCGGGCGGATCCGCCGGGCGTATCCCGGAGTTCCGCGGCCTGCACGCGTCGGGTCCACGCCGCCGTCAGCAGGTCGCGCACCCGGTCCGCATACTCCCTGCCTTCCAGGACAGGATCCGGTTCACGACTGATCTCGGCCAGTGCGTCCGCCACATCCCGCAGCCCTTCCGCAGCCTCGGACAGCTCCCTGAACCTGGCAAGGCGGCCGCGGCCCGAGTTCGCAATTTCCCGCACGAGGTACTCGTCCAACTGACTTCCCAGTCTGCGGGTGCGTTCCAGGTGTTCCTCCAGGTTCATTTTGATGACGGCACGCTGCTCCTCCACCACCGGTTCGAGCTCCGGAGGCTCCTGGAGCGCCTTCAGCTGCTCGGCGATTTCCGGTCTGGCCTGGACCGCGGCCAGCGCTTCCTTCAGTAATTCGACTTCTCTGACCTCGTAGGGACCCACACCGGGTCGGGGCAGGCCCGAAGGTCGCATCTTGCCCGGGCCGGGAACGGAGTCCCCCGAACGGCTGCCGCGGGTGAATGACATGGGGATCACCCCGCCGTTGTCGTTGTCTCCCCTCCAGCGTCAGCCCGGGTCTGGGCGCAGGCAAATCGGCCCGGGCATGAGGTTAGCCGCTCGGGAAGCCCGCGTCGTAGGTGCGCTGGTCGGCCAGAGAGCCGGGCTCGTAGAGGCTTCGGGGGGAGAGGATGGCGGTGGCGAAGGTGCGGAGTTCGTCTCGGTCGACACAGGTGCGGGCCAGGGCGTTGGTGGCTTCGGAGTAGTGGGCCACGCGGAGGTGCGGAGCGGGAGTTCGCGGCGGTAGACCGCTTCCGTCTCGGCCAGCTGCTAGGCGGGCACCGGCGAGGAGCTCCGAATCTTCCGCCTCTACGCGGACCCTGTGCGCGGTGCCACCACGCGTAGGTCAGGACGGCCAGGCCCGTGAAGGCGCCGATGACCAGGGCCATCGGCAGGGCGGATGGGGAGCCGCCCAGGCCCACCAGCGGGGCGGCCATGCGGCCGAGTGCGTACTGGCACAGGCCCAGCCGTCCCGAGGCCGTACCGGCGGTGCGCGGGAGGCCCTCCAAGGCCAGCGCCGCGGTGTTCGGACCCTGCAGCCCGATGCGCCCAGCCGACGGCCACCAACCTCGGCTCGGCCGTGAAGGTGGTGCCGACGGTGTGCGCGCAGCGGCTCCGCTCTACTGGACATAGGCGAACAGCGGTCCGAGGACCAGCGAAACGATCCCAACTCGACCGGCATCGTCTAGTACTGCAACGGTGTTTGCCGTGACGGTTAGGCAGTTCGGTCGTTTGTCAGGTCATGGGTGGGGAGCTTGGTGATGCCCGGTCGTGGGCTGGTGAACTGAAGGCCCTGCATGAGCGGTTCTCGCACCGTTTTGCCAGGTCGGAGCCGCGGGAGTCGGCTCTTGCCTATATGCGGGGGCTGATAGCTCCGCTGGAGCGTAAGAACGGCTGGACGCTCGCCGAAGAGGCCGGGCATGGCGGCCCGGATCGGATCCACCGGCTGCTGAACCGTATCGACTGGGACGCGGATGAGGTTCTGGGCGACGTGCGGCATTACGTCATCGAGCATCTCGGCGATCCGAATGCGGTGCTGATCGTGGACGAGACCGGGTTCCTGAAGAAGGGTGTCCGCTCGGCCGGAGTCAGCGGCAATACTCCGGGACCGCCGGCCGGACGGAGAACTCCCAGATCGGGGTGTTCCTCGCTTATGCCGGCGGCCGGGGCCGCACATTGATCGACCGCCGTCTCTATCTGCCCACGTCATGGACAGATGACCGCGACCGGTGCCGGGCCGCCGGCATCGACGACACGGTCGCCTTCGAGACGAAAGTGGTCATGGCCAAGGCCATGGTCCGCCGGGCGATCACGGACCGGATCCCCTTCCGGTGGGTGACAGCCGACGCCGCCTACGGCTTCTCCAAAGGCTGGCGCACCGAGCTGGAGCGGGCGGATGTCTTCCACGTCATGGCCACCACCCGCCACGACACCGTCGTCACCCGCTGGGCCATGGACCACCCCGTCCACGACCTGTTTCCCGCCCTGCCCCGGCAGAAGTGGAAGCGCCGTTCCTGCGGCAACGGCGCCCACGGCCCGCGCGTCTACGACTGGGCCAGGGTGGAGGTCCGGCCCTGGCACCGCGAGGACCGCCGGCACTGGGTGATCGCCCGCCGAAGTGTCCGCAGGCCCGAGGAGATCTCCTATTACATCGCCTACTGCCCGGCCGAGACCACACTGGATGAGCTGATCCGCGTCGCGGGAAGCCGGTGGGCGGTCGAGGAATGCTTCCAGACCGCAAAGCAGGAGTGCGGCCTGGACGACTACCAGGTCCGCCGCTACGACGGCTGGCACCGCCACATGACCCTCGCCATGGCCGCACACGCCTGCCTCGCCGTCCTGCGGGCCCGCGAACTCGACACTGGGAAAGCAGAAACGGATCCTCCCAGCTCATACCCCTCACCCTCCCCGAACTCCGACGCCTGATCGGCCGCCTCACCCGGTCCCGCCCAAGCATCGACCACGTCCTGCACTGGTCGCACTGGCGCCGCAGACGACAACACCAAGCCCGCACCAGCCACTACAAACGACGCGGCCACACACCACCAGAAACTGCCCAACCGTCAAGGCAAGCACCGTTGCAGTAGTAGCGCGTGTCTCTTTGATGGGTTGGTCAGTTGATCGGATGTGTCCGTCCGATTACTGATCACTGATGCGATGTGGGACCGGATCGAGCCGCTGATGCCGGCCGATCCGGTCCGCGGTCGGCGGTGGGCCGACCACCGCCGCACCCTTGAGGCCATCGCGTGGAAGTACCGCACCAACTCGCCCTGGCGGGACCTGCCCGACGAGCTCGGCTCGTTCCAGACCGCCCACAAACGGCTGATCAGATGGGCCGTCGACGGCACCTGGGAGATGATCCTCGTCGCCGTCCTGGCAGCAGCTGACGCCGACGACGACATCGACTGGACGGTATCGGTGGACTCCACCGTCGTCCGGGCCCACCAGCACGCCGCCGGCGCACGCAAAAGGGGGCGACCCAGTCCGGGGAGCCCGCCGATCACGCACTCGGACGCTCCCGAGGGGGCCTGAGCACCAAGGTCCATCTGGCCGCGGACGGCGGGGCACGGCCTCTGGCCTTCACCGTCACTGCAGGCCAGGCCGGTGACGCACCCGCTTTCGAGACGGTGATGTCCCGCATCCGCGTGCCCCGCAGCGGCCCGGGCAGGCCAAGAACCCGGCCACTGGCCGTGCTGGCCGACCGAGCCTATTCATCCCGCGCCATCCGCAGCCACCTACGGCGCCGCGGGATCCGAGCGGTCATCCCGCAGCCGTCCGACAAGATCGGCCACCGCCTGCGGCGTGGCCGCCGAGGCGGCAGCCCGCCAGGCTGCTTTCTTCCGGCCTTGCCTCGGCACCGAGCTGCCACATCCACGTTACGGAGAGCATTCCGGTCTGGGTGAAGCCGTGCTCAAGCCCCGCATCAGCGGGAAGTAACCGGGGGAGGGCCCCGCCCGGGGGCGGTGCCGCAACCACCAGGTCAAACCCGCCAGTCAGACAAGTGCGATCTGCGGCAGGGCTCCGACAAGAGCCAGTTCAGCCAGGCTGGGGCGGCCCTCACTGGCCGTCTGCGGTTCGCCCGAGGACTCTTGGTCGCCGGGGAGACCGCTGCGAGCCTGCTTGGCCTGCTCGGGCTGGCCAGCGCGGTTCCAGCAGGCTGCCTGGTGGTTAACGGCCGTGTGCTTCCACGACCTGTACTCCTCCTTCGCCTGCACCCCCTCAAGGTCCGCTGTCACGCGGCGCCAGCGGGTAGCGGCCTCCCGCCACAGTTCCTGGGAAGCACTGTCGGAGCCGGCGGCTGCGAGGCGTTCGAGCGCCAACGCCCAGGCCGCTCCTCGGCGGATGCAAGCCCGGCCCCTGTCCTTGGTCGGAGGCGGAACCCTGGGACCGTCAGCGAATACGTCCACCACCGCGCCGACGGCGAGCGCCTGCGCCTGCGCGATGCGCCCCATGTAGTAACCCCTTTCCGGGTCTAGCGCCAAGTCCCCGGAAGCCGCCGTCCGGCCGTCGCAGGTAAGAACGCGGAACTTCAAGCGGGTGGCCGGTTGCTGTTCCGTCGACGGGGCTGCGTGTGCCGCCCGAACCATGACAGTAAGCATCTCGGCATCGTAGGCAACATTGATGGTGTCGTCCCGTGGGTCCAGTACTCCTGGTGGCACCATGTGCCAGTCGACGGAGAAAGTCTGTTCCGGCGCTGCGCCGTCCAGTGCCGACATCCCACCATTGATACCGAGCCGCTTCAGCACGTCGGCGGCCTCAGTTGAGAGTATGCCACCGCCTCCAGGGTGGGCCGCATTGGCGGCGGTGGCCAGGGAACCCAGCCGCTTGGCCTCGGCGTCGGGGAGGTTCCACAGGTAGTTGGGCGCGTTGATCAACGCCGTGCACAGTTCCGGGGCCGTTGAAAGGCCAAGTCCCTTTTCGAGCCTCTCCCCGATCTCAAGCAGCCGAGAACCGCACCGGTGGTAGCGAACGGCTGCCAGTTCCTCGGTGCCCAGCGCCCGACAGGCAGAGGAAGCCGCGGCGATGTCGATGTCCAGCAGGCCCCGGTCCAGCGGCAACGGCGACCACTGCTCGATCCACAGCAGGGTGCCCAGCCGGGCCACGTCCTCCCAGACGGCACCCAGTCTCGTCAAAACATGCTCTTCGATGCACTTCCGGGGGTCACGCTCGCGGGCAAGCGCGGCCAGCTTTCGGAAGGCAGTTTTCCCCAGGAGCGGACGCAACACCCAGGATCCTTCGTTGAGGTCTCGCACAGCGATGCGAGCCGGGGCCCGGGGGTCGGCAGGATCGACAACCACCATGGTCTGCCCGGCCAGCGGTAGCGCCGCGCAACCGCTCAGGCCTTTCGCGGACCCACTCACCCGAACGGACCCGTCCTCCCCTACCTGCAGCGTCAAGGGGACTGGCATGGGGCCTGTTGCGGTTGCCATTCTCACCACCGGCTGCCTTCTGTCGCGGACACGGGTCTGCTGCGTCGACTGCACCGCCATAGAGCGTGCCCACCCCTGCGGTTTCGGGCCGAGGCCTCACCAGGATCGGTCCACCAGTCCAGGAAAAGTCCTGCCCAGCCAGCCGAGGGCTGACTGGAGTAGAAGCGAACCTCTCAGTTGCATCGTTACCACGATGGTGCCTCTGAACCTCTCCGCCCGCGACACGTCCGCAGGAGGTGCTCACCCGCGCTTCTTCGGGGCGCGACCGTCGTGCGGCCACTCGCCTGTTGCGGGGCCGGTCGTGCCAGCGGGGTAGAGCCGGAGGTCAGGCGTGCCGCTGTTCCACATCTCCTTGATGCTGTCGATCCATTTCCAAGACGCCTCGACTTCGGCGCCGCTCACAAACAATTCGGGGTCGCCATTCACCACATCGGCGAGTAGCCGTTCGTATGCTTCCGGAGTCCTGCTACTGGGGAAGGCTCGCGGGAAGTGGAGCTCCAGTTGGGCGTCCGCCGATTCTGAGGGATAACTGCCACTGACACTGACAAACAGAGTCGCACCATCATCGGGCTGGATGTGGATAACAAGGCGTTTTGGTGTGACTGAAGCACCGGATGTGGGCGTGGTGACAAAATGCATCACCACTTGCGCTTCCCGCCTGTCGAGTCGCTTTCCAGTACGCAAGAAGAATGGCACATCTCGCCAGCGACTGTTGTCGTTCAGTCTCACCCGGATGGCAACGAAGGTCTCGGTTAGAGTCGAATTTGGCGCCCGCCGCAGACTATCCACGCCAGCGAAGGCGCCCACCTCTTCGGAATATCCAGGCATTCCACTTCCAGCTTCATATTGCCCCCGCACTGAATCGCCTTCCGCGATCTCCCCCAAAGACTTCAATATTTCACACTTTGCGACCCGGAGAGTTGCTTTACTACTATTTTCCGCAGGCTCCATGGCAACCAGGCAGAGAATTTGCAGTAGATGGTTCTGCACCATATCTCGCAATGCCCCGGCTGTCTCATAGTACTCGATTCGATCCCCGGCACCGACCTCTTCTGAGACTGATATTTCCACACGGTCGACCCACGCATGATCCCACAGCAAGCCAAGCAAGGAGCTATCGGACCGCAAGACAGGGATGTTATGGACAGTTTCCTTACCGAGATAGTGATCTATACGATAGATGTCATTCTCACCGAAGGTGTGCCTTATCCTTTCGTGCACCTGCTTGGCACCTACCAGGCTCGCCCCTATAGGCTTTTCCAGCACCACGCGGTCCCTACCGGAAGCGAGCCCCTGATCTCTGATTGCTTCGCATGTAGGACCCATCAGTTCCGACGGGAGCGCCATGTAGAAAACTCGCAACGGGGCATTCGGCGTCATTGGTAGGATTTTTGCCAGATTCGGCAATCCAGGCGAGGATTCTCCCAGCTGGGCTTCGGCATGGTGGAGGCGCCTCCTGAAGACGTCCCAAACGCTTTGCTCCCAGGCGCCTTTAAGGAATCCTTTGACGGCATCCTCACCCTCGCAGTAGTCGCGAAATTGTTCCGTACTCCACTCTTCTCGCGAGACCGCGATGATCCGGAAGTCAGCTGGAAGGCGGCTTTCCCGTTCGTACATGTAGAGGGCTGGCAGTAATTTGCGCTTGGCCAGATCCCCAGTGCCACCGAATATGACGAAATCACAGGGCTTCAGAGTATTGGAAGGTGCCATATTCGCTCACCCTCAAGGACTGGTGCGACGCCTCAGCGGTCAACGCAAATATCTGCGCTGAGTGGATGCTGCCGGGCCGGGACAGGAGCCAAAATTCAGACAAGCGATCCGTGTTAATTACGATCGTACGCGCGTCCGTCCGGGGTGCCAGTCAGCCGGTGCGATTCCGGGATCGGTGGGTAGCTCGACTGGCACGGTAACGGGATGGTCGCCATGCGCCGCGGCATACCCAGTCTCCATGCCGTCGAGCCGTCGAGCCGTCGACGAGAACCTCCACCACGACTGGATGGCTTGTTTGGACGGTGGCATTGACCAAGTGCGCGGCATGACCAATGAAGTAATGGCGTCGTCTGATCGGTGCGCCTCCCACCACCAGGTCGGCTCCCCCACCTAGCGTAGCCACGAGGCTCCACGCCGGCCCCGCAAGGAGCCGAACTGCACTCCACCTCACGGCAAGCGATCTCCTCGAACAGCATTAGTCCTCCGCTGACGCCAAGGCGACCGGGTCCCCGGGATGGAGACAAGGGGAAAGCGCAGGTCACAGCAGGCTCGCGGGTCGTGGTGGTCGCATGTGGTCGCACGAGACTGGAGGTGTCGGCCCTTCCTCCGCCTCCTGGAGGCGATCCGCATGCGTACCACCGCCGACCGCGGCCGCATCTATCGCAGGTGTGGCTGCCGGGACACCCACCGTCACCAGCTCGGAGCGCGCTGCCCGCACCTGCTCACCGACGGCGACCACGGGGCGTGGACCTTCGCCGTCGATGTCCCCACCCCGGACCGCCGCACCACGGTGCGCCGAGGCGGATTCCCCAGCCAGGACACGGCCGAGCAGGCCCTGAGCCGCTTCCTTGAGGGCGAGGCTGGCGGATACAACGCGGACCCGAACCAGACGGTCACCGCCTACCTGAACGCGTGGCTGGAAGCGAAGGCCCTCATGCTGAAGCCGACCACCATGGCCCGATACCGCGACTCGTCCGCAACGACCTCATCCCGGCCTTCGGCACCCTCAAGCTCGACCAGCTCGCCCACCGTCACATCTCGGCCTACGTCACCGCCCCGCCGACCTGAATTCGGACGACCGCGGACGACTGCGCCGCAACGAAGCGGCCGACCTCGCAGCACTGCAGAAGATCCTGGCCCGCTCCAGCGACGAGGACCGGGTCACCGACACCTTCCGCACCTGGCTACTGGCCGAAGGCTGGACACGCACCGATCCCACGGACCGCTGGACCGACCTGGAAGCCGTACGCTGCTCGGAACGGCTGATCTGCGAGGCCAAGGGCCGCACCAGTGAGAAAGGCATCGACGCCGACATCGCCTATGGCCAACTGCTGCGCCGCATGACGAGCCAAGATCCGCACACGCGCTACGCCCTCGTCGTGCCGTCCTCCTCCCTCAAGGCCGCCTCACGCGTCCCGGCCCACGTCCGACAGATCCTGCGCATCGACGTCTACGAGGTGACGGATGACGACCGGGTGTGTCGGCTGACCGACTGATCGGTGCCGGGTACCGCGTCGGTCTCGGCTTCACCACCAAGGTGTCCTCCGAAGCCCACGCGCCGTGCGTTGCCACCTCGTTGTACGAACCGGACACCAGGCATTGCGGCGCAGACTTGCCGTCCACACCAGCGAAGTCGAGATCCACCAGCGTGCTGGAAGGCCAATTGTCCACACACGCCCGACGAGGGCCTCGCCTGCAAGACGGAGGCCCTCGTCGCACATGCTCGTCACCTTGGCAGGCGGTCAGCCGCCCCCAATCGATCGCGTCCAACTCCAACTTCTTGCCATAGTTCAGCGGCGAGGCGGCCACGGAGATGGAAGGAAAGAGCCGAGACCGATGAACTGCGCACGCCCACGACCCATTCCCGGGCCGTGGCCGCCACCTGCACCGGATCCCACGTCTGTCCCAGGCGGTCCGCCCGAGAGCCGTCGGACTGCATGACTCTCTCTCGGGTTGCGGCAGCCTCGGATCCGATGAGCAGCGACACGCTGCTCGCCTCGTCATCGTCAGACCGGGGTGAGAGGAGAAGCGGTTCCGACGCGTTCCACGAGTCCTCAGGTTCCTCCACCCCCGGAGCCGCCAGGCTCAGGGCCGCTTCCTCGACCCACCGCTCCGCCAGATGACGCCAGCGGCTTGCCGCGAGTTCCGCGTTGCCGTCGGGGCTCTCCTGCCACCACCCCGAGGCCAGCAAGGCCAGTGTGCTCAGTCCACGCACGTCCTCGACGAGCACAGCAGGGCTGAGAGCCTGCTCCTGCGCCGTCCCGGACAGCAACCCGCCACCCACTACGGCCAGCGGTCCGTTGCTGGTGTCCGCCAGCACGAAGTCCGCCTTGGCGGCCGCCGGCGTCTTGTTGAAGAAGACCTTCCCTTGCGTCGCCCTTCCTCGCACCGAATCCAGCGCGCTGACCAGGCGCCTGCGTGACTCTTCCTGCACGTCGGCACCAGACCAGAGCACATCAACACTCACACCACGGCCTTGTAGGCTCGTGACCACCTCGCCGACCCGGGCGACCTGGGCGTCGTCCAGACACGAGGACACGATCAACACATGACCCGACGCGCGCTCCAAAGCCCGCTCGGCGAGTCGACGGCTATCACCCGCCCGCAGGGTCGCCTCGATACTGGGCATGGTGGCTAGTTCCGCCCGCGGAACAGACGACCCGTCTGGGCGCCGGACTCGGCCGCGGTCCGTCTCCCGTTCCTTCAGCATGCTGTCAAACCGTCTCTGGGCATCGGAGTCGACGGCGAGGTCCTGGTACTGCTGCTCGGCTTCCTCCAGTACGAGAGAGGTCAGATGACGCCAGTTGCCGGGCAGACCCAGCACCGTTCCTTCCTCCAAGTCCACACGCAGGGGCAGGTAGTACTTCCCGCGCGCCAGCTTTGCGTCGCTGTCGATCCGGCGGATCCACTGCTGCTCGTCAGCGTTCCGAGGGAGCAGCCACTCGGTCTCGCCTCCGTTCAGCGTCTTGCGGTGGTGACGACCCCCCAGGGCGTAACTGATCGCCCCCCGATTGGTCTTCCGACGGACCTCCTCTGCGCGAAGCACTTCCAAGTCGGAGAGGCGGGCCAACTGGCAGCTGAGCATTTCGCGTACGACGCTCGTCTGTCGTCTTTGGACGCGCAGGCTGGCCGGCCGGCGACTCTCGGAGATAGTCACGAGCCCTTCGCGCGTCACGACATAGCGGATGTCCTGGTCACTCTGGACCATGGCCACCCATCCTTCGCGGAGCAGCGTGACCAGACCCTCGATGAGCAACCTGTCGTGGACCTGGAACGCCTCGCGGAGCTCCTCGAAGACGCGGCCCCCTTCACCCTGATCTTCGGCGATAAGTCGTAGCAGTAGTTCCTCCAGCCTGCTGTACGGCCGACCCACCGCCACGTCGTACGACACGCGGAAGACGTCCAGCGGCAACAGAACGTGGATCACAGCCGTCCCCCTTCCCCGTGCGGGGTCACGCGTGCGCCACCCCTGTGGTCACTGCGCAGAGCGCTGCTGATCCGATGCATTCCCTCGTCCAGGCCGGTCAGGTCGGCCGCCACCCGGATCGCCCGGCCCTCGGCGAACAGCTTGTCCAACCTGTCCACCAGAAGAGCCACATGGCGCAGTTCGTCGTACTGACGTTCGTCACGTGGCACCTCCGACACCTGGATCCGGAAGAAGTCCCACGAGCCGACGAGGATCAGGAGGCGCTCCGCTCGCGAGAAGAGGACGTTCATCCGTGATGCCGCCTTGAGAAAGCCCAGGCCCTGGCCCGATTGCTTCATATTGTTGCGGACCAGGCTCACCGCGACGATATCCGACTGGTTGCCCTGGAACGAGTCGACGGTGAAGACGCCTCCCCTGGTGGGATCGTCGGCCGTGGCACCCTGGCCACCGCCAGCACCGCGTGGGTCGGGAGCGAGGGCGATTCCGTTGCGTAGCAGTTCGGCACGCATCTCCGGCCGGCGCAGACGTTTACCCAGCACGACAACCTGCTGGGCGTAGGGCGACAGGACGGCCAGATCGACCGGTCGTGCGGGATCTCCCCGCAGCGAGCGCAGGAAGAGCTCCAGTGCGTGCGCTTCCGCCTCGTTGCGGTACTTCGGCTGCGCTGTCTCAGCCGTGCGCGGGTCGACCGATGCCGCCGGCAGGTCAAGCCATACGACGGCCTTGCCTTCCAGGGCCGCGGGGGTGGTCAGCCCGTGCGGATCTCGATCGTGCGTGTAGTGCTCGAGTCTTCCCTTGTAGTACGTCTCCGAGACGAGCTCACCGATGTCCGGGTGCATGCGGTACTGCCCGGTGAGCATGCCGCCTTCGGGCTCGTGATCCTTGGTCAGGCCATGCAGTTGTCCGAAGAAGGTGAGCCAACGCTTGCAGTATTCGGTGAAGTACTTCCTCTCCTCACCGGTCTTGTCCTTCCACCGGTTGAGCAACTCCCAGTCGACCAAACGGTCGGCGCCTTCGAGGTCGCGCAGCGCCTGCACCACCCGCTCCAGGTTGGAAAGCGCCTTCTGGTAGTCCTCCATTCGGTAGGGAGGCAACTGCTGGGCGTCGCCGATCAGCAGCCATCGATGACCGAGGTAGAGAGGCAGAGCCAGTTCAAAACCGTGAGCCTTTCCTGCCTCTTCGACGATCGACCAGTCGTAGCTCACTTCTCCCGCCAGCCCTGCGAGATCGCCATCGCTCGCGCTGCTGTAGGTGATGCTGGCGCTCCGACGCACGAGTTCCCTGAACTCGTTGGCCTCTGAGGCACCCTGAGTGTCGATGTCCCGACGCATGGTCCGACAGGCTTCAAGCCAGGTGGCGGTGACCTCGGACAATGGCTCGTCCGCCTGGTGCGCTTCCAGCTTTCTGACGGTGCTGTCCAGAAGTTGACGGGCCACAGACCGGACCGACCAGCGCTCGTCCGTGGAATCCACGGTCCGGAGCGGATCCGTCGTCCGGCGCAATCTGATCGACAGAGGTCGGCTCTCGTCTGGGATGTCCTTGAACGCCTCGCCCTCGACCTTGGCCCTCAGAACATCCACCGCCGAGTGCGCCTGCGCTGTGATGAGGATCTGCGCCATCGGATCATCATCGAGGATTTCACGCAGCAGCCAGGCGGCCATGTGTGTCTTGCCGGTGCCGGGCGGCCCCTGCACCGTGTAGATCGGCCGGGTGCCGAGGATTTCCCCGATCTGCTTCCGCTTACTTTCGTCGACGGGCCGACCGTCGAGCTCGTCGGGGCGGGTCCCACTGTCCATGAAGACCTGCCCGGGGTTGGACAGGCTCGCCAGCAGGTACGTGTGATCCGCCAATCTCTCGATGGCCTTCTTCCTGCGTCTGATCAACTGGAGCTGCCGGGCCAGGCCCTTGGTACGCAGAACGTACTCCTGTCCCGGACGAGGCTCCCAGGCATCAGCGCCTCTGCGGCCGTCGAGACGGCTCATACCTGCCAGAGCACCGGCGGGCCGCAGCCTCACGGTATCGACGGTGACGTCGGCATCCTTCAGCTCCCAGTGCCCGTCCGCCGGCAAGGCACTCCGGAGTCCTTCGGAATCCGGGGAGGACAACTGGATCTCGTTGCTGCCGGACTTCCCGCTGTACTTGTCCCGGAGCAGAAAGGCCGCCATGCCGCCGTCGGGTTTGAACATTTCCAAGGGTGGATGATTTCTCGGCATTTCCTGGACCTCGATCCAGTCAATGCTGCCGTCCTCCCGGTATCGGACATCGGCGACCTGACATCGGAAGACCTCCGCGTCGCGGATCAGGAGGTCGATCTGGTTGGTCAGTCGGATGAACTCGGCAAGATCTTCCTGGTTTTTCTGCCGATCGCTCGCCTCATCCTTCGAGGGGATCACGAGATCCCAGCTGAGCGTCGGTGCCTGGATGCCCTGATGCCTCTGCGTGCTGATGAAGGCGAGTTGGCCAGCGGGGATCTCTCGGCTCCGCTGCGGATCCAGTTCGAAGTAGTCGAGAACCCTCTGGCAGAAAGCCTTCTCCCAGCTCTTGTTCCCGCGATCGTCGTGCTTGCCGAGCTCAAGGTGCAGGCACTTGCCCGACAGCACCACTGTGCCGCTGGCATGACCAGGGGAAAGCACGCCTCCTTCGGCGAAGTCGTCGTAGAGGAAGCCGAGCAGCTTGATTACGTGCTCCTTGTTCTGGGAGCTGAATGCGTCGCCAGGCTGCAACCCCAGAGCGGATCGGAGCCCTTGGGCCTCCATCACCTCCACAAGCCGCTGGTTTCCGGCGTTGACGACAACGAAGTGGCGCTGATTAGCGTCCGCACTCTCCGGAGGCACCTCCAGGGAGTCGATGACTTCCCTGATGAATGCCTGCACCTCGTCCCCGCGTCGAAGTCGCTCCGTTGGCTCCTCGGCGATCAGCCTGCCGATCACATCCCTCTCAAGCTGCGTCAGGCGGCTGTTGGGAACTGCGGGGGCGTCTCCCCTGCGCCTCCCCCCTCCCTGGCCCTTACTCAGTTGGTTCTGCACGAGCCGGTGACGCTCAGCGGCATCCGCAGTGCTGCCCAGGTGCTCGATGTCCAGCATGGAGCGAGCCGCCAGCATGCCGAAGGCGAACCAGTCGGCATCGGGGCCGAAGGTCTGGCGACCCGAAGCCCACTCGGGCGGAGTCTCCCAGCCGCGCCGAGTCCGCGCCGCCGCAGGAGGACGTCCCAGCCGGACGCTCCACTCGAAGCCACCGAGCCGTGCGAACTCAGGTCCTGTCTCCGGGTCCAGAAAGACGTTTTCCGCCGACACGCAACGGTGGACGACGTGTTGCCGGTGCAGCAGGTCAAGTCCCGAAGCCAGACGACCGAGCATTCGCCAGACCGACTGCCGGTCGACCGGGCGTCCCGACAGCCAGGAACAGCTGCGCCGGTCGGCGAGCATGGAGGCAAGGGTCCGGTGACCGTTCGTCTCGAACACCATGACGAAACAGCCCTGATCGTGGTCGATGCCCACGTTGTGCAGCTGAATGAGCGATTGCTCCGAGCCGGGGCTGCTCCTGACCTGGTAGAGAGACCGCAACTCTGCGTCCCATAAGGCCCTTTGGACCTGATCCGGGCCGTCTTCGGAGAAGTGCCAGGTCTTCAGCAAGTACGGCTTCACGTACTCCAGGTTGTCGTTGGCCGTCCACAGTCTCCCTTCCTCCGACGGGGAGTCGAGTGGTCGAAGGAGTTCGTAGCGCCCTCCCAATAAGACGTCTCCTGGACCGAGCTTCACGCATACCTCCAGTCAGCGCGGGCACCGAGGACGGCCTGGCTGCTCAAGGGCAGCAAGAACTCCGTTGACGAAGCTGTCATTTCAGGCGCTTGGTGAACCACCATCACATTGTGAATGTGTTTTACTCCGCTAGTGGCCGAGGTCACAAGCGCTATGGGAAACTTGCAGGTGTGGATCACTGAACAGGGTGGCCGGCAGGCCAAGACAGGACGGCATCCGGACAGCGGCGAGGAGGTAGCGCAGTGGCCACTGGCACGCCTCACAAGGCCCGTGGTGGCGCCCGGCGCGCCCAGCTGCGTGAGCAGCTCATGCAGGACAGCCGAGACGCGGCGCGAGAGATCATCGCGGCCGGAGGATTGAGCGGTCTCACCGTGAAGGCGGTGGCTGGCAAGGTGGGCGTGACGCCAGCTGCGCTCTACCGGTATTTCGACGGCAAGCACGGACTGATCCGCGCACTGTACGGAGACATCACCGCGGAACTCATCAGCACGGTTCAGACTGCCGTGGAGCACCAGGACGCCGACGACCTCAGCGCCAAGCTGCACGCCGCGACGCATGCCGTCCTCGTCTGGTCCGTGGCGCATCCTGGCGAGTTCAGCCTGCTGATGGGGGCCGGCTTCCCTGAGGCCACCGAGTCCGGGGACGAGATCCCACAGGCGATCTCCCGTGAACTGGGGGGATTGTTCGCCGGGCTGTTCGTCGAGCTCGTTCGGCGGGAACTGATCGACGGCGAAGTCGAACAGGGTATGTCGGAAGTCCTGCGGCGCCAGCTCGTCGTCTACCAGCAGGCGGTCAGCCCCGGGCTTCCGTTGGGTGCCATCAGCGCGATGATGTACTGCTGGCGGCAGATTTACGGCTTGATCTGCATGGCCGTCAATCACCATCTCGCTTTCGTCTTCGGCGACGACTACGAGGCCCTGTTCGAGGAGATGATGGCTGACTTGCTGCCCAAGCTGGGGGTCCTGCCAAGCCCGAAGCGCCGCTACCTGAAGGTCGGCCCTCAGCGGCAAGCCACGGTGCAGAGGCCGCGAGGAGAAGTGGTTCTTCGCAACCACTACTGAGTTGAAGCTCGTGGTGTCGTCAGGACTGACGGCTGGTCGTTCGCTGGGGCAATGGGGCCACGCGGCATCTGCAAGAAGGCAGGCCGGCCGGCGTCGCTGCCGAGGCTCAGCCAGAAGCGGTTCACAGCTGAAGAGGGAGCTGGCCAAAAGGCCGGCCGCGCAAGGCTGGGATGACCATCTCAGGACGCTCGAGCGGATCAATGCGGTCATCCGACGACACTTCCGCCTCACCTACACGATGCAGGGCGGCCGCAGGCTCCTGCATTGCGCTCGGCCTGGCCGAGGGGCACCTCGTCTACGCCAGGGACTTCCTCCGCACTCACGGGGAGCACGGGCAATGAACACCTCGGGCGTGACACTGCGCCTGCTCGACAAGGCCGACAAGGCCGACAAGGCCGACAAGGCCGACAAGGCCGACAAGGCCGACAAGGCCGACAAGGCCGACAAGGAGATCCTCAAGCTCCCCCGCACGGTCAAGGGCGCGTTCTTCGACTTCCAGCACAAGTTTAAGGCGAACCCGCACGTCGGTGGTGTCACAGACGGTCTGGTTCCGCGCGATGCGGTCAACCAGCTGCGCTCCAGTGATCTCGTGCGCTTCCGCCACGAGGTGCAGCGAGCCCGGTCCCTGGCTGTTCGTTGCGGCCACCAGGGCCCGGGACAGCGTGGACGTCTTCTGGCACGGCGCTCCCAGCCCGTTCCTTGGGCCCTCGTTGACGGGCTCGGAGTACGCGGAGCAGGGAAAGACCTCGCCCCCGCCGCGTCGTGGACGCGGCCGGGGCGACGTGACGAGGCTTCAGAACGAGCGTCACCTGAGCGTCAGCAACTTAAGCCGCGCCCGGACGACGCGAGCGAGACCAAGATGGTCCCAACCGAACCTGCAGGTCAGGCGAGATTCAGCGGCGCCGACCCTCCTTCACCATGTTGCTCGTCCGCGGAAACAGGTCGAGTACCTGACGAAATCCGAGAAAGACCAGGTCAGGAGTCCTCGCGCACCGGCTCCAGGATCGCCACGTGCGTCATCGGAAAGCAGTCGAAGAGGGCGGTGGATGAGGCTGGGTTGCATATCACCTGCCCGGCGGAGAGGCTGCCCTTCCAGAAGCGGGCGAACCGCGAAACGTCCGACCGTGACCCTGCGGGCCGCCCGGTCGACACAGACCAAGATCCGGGCCATTCACGGGCCAACCTCCGACCACCCCAGCCCAACATCCACGTTTCCGCTGGTCAGCGGCAGTGCCGCTCCTGTACCACCACCACTCGAAGAATCTGCTGGGCGTCTCCGAAGCTAGGTCAAGGCGCTGCCCTTGGCGCGGTATCAAGGGAAACCGGCTGCTCACGGCGCCCGTGAGGGGCGTGGTGGTCGCGTGTGGTCGCAGGCTGGAGGTACCCACTCCCCTCCGCCTCCCGGAGGCGATCCCCATGCGTACCAACGTCGGCCGCGGCCGTGTCTACCGCCGCTGCGGCTGCAGGGACGACCATCGCCATCAGCTCGGCGCACACTGCCCCCACCTGGTCACCGACAGCGAGCACGGCACCTGGAGCTTCGCCGTCGATCTCCCCACCCCAGACCGCCGCCGCACCACGGTGCGGCGGGGCGGATTCTCCAGCCAGGACACGGCCGAGCAGGCCCTGAGCCGCTTCCTCGAGGGCGAGGCCGGCGGGTTCGACGCGGACCCGAATCAGACGGTCGCCGCCTACCTCCACGCGTGGCTCACTGCGAAAGCGCTCGCGCTGAAGCCGACGACGATGGCCCGGTACCGCGACTACGTTCGCAACGACCTCGTCCCCGCGTTCGGCACCCTCAAGCTCGACCAGCTCGCACACCGTCACGTATCGGCCTTCGCCACCAACCAACTTGCCGCCGGCCGTGGCCGGACGACCCTCTACCGGTGCCTGGCCACCCTCTCCAGCGCCCTCGGCGACGCGGCTCGACAGCACCGCCTCCCACGCAACCCAGCCAGTCCCCCAGTCCTACAGCGACCGCCATCGCCGGAGCGACACATCTGGACAGCAGAAGACGCCGCCCGCTTCCTCGCCCACTGCCACCAAACCGACCCCGAGATGGCCGACCTGTTCGAGTTCCTCATCGGCACCGGCATGCGTAAGGGCGAAGCCCTCGGCCTGCATTGGAGCGACGTCCACCTTGAACAAAGCGTCCTCTACGTCCGCTGCACCCTCTCCGCGGTCGACAACAGCCACCTCGTTATCACCACACCGAAGACCCGGGCCAGCCAGAGCTGGGTGGCTATCTCGCCCAGGGTGGCCACCGCCCTCCGGCACCACGCACAAACAGCCCCCCGCACCCGCGGCGATCCCGCCGATCCGTTCACCGGACTGGTCTTCTGCCGCCCCGACGGCCGACCGCTCGGACCTCACCAGGTACTGGACCGGCTCCGCCGGCTCTCCGAGGAAGCCGGCGTCCCCAGGATCACGGTGCACGACCTGCGGCACCTGGCCGCCACGATCACCATCACGGCGGGCGTCCCACTCACAATCGTCTCCAAGACCCTGCGGCACTCCACCCTGTCGACCACCGCAAACCTCTACAGCCACCTCACCCAGCAGGCAGCCCGAGAAGCCGTCGACGACACCCTCACCAAAGCTGAAAAGACCAGCCACCAGCCGAACCGGCCCGCATGGCTGCGACCACCACGCGACCACATCCGCCGGCTCCGTGAAGCCCTCCGCCGACTCCGCTCCCCCGCAGTACCCGGCTTCAGCGCCACGGCCGACCGGCCCCAGACCGGACGTGCGACCACACTGCGACCACCACGGCCCCGGACGCACGAAAGGCCGTCCTCTCACGGATGAGAGAACGACCTCCGACCTGCATGAAGCAAAGTCGGGACGACAGGATTTGAACCTGCGACCCCTTGACCCCCAGTCAAGTGCGCTACCAAGCTGCGCCACGTCCCGATGTGCTTCCGACTGGGCTTCCCACTTGGGTCATCCCCGTCCCGGCGGCACATGCAGAACATTACCCCACGACGAGGGGTGTGCATGCACTGGTTAACCGGCGGGAGGCAGGATGGCGGGGTGAACGCACGAGATCGGGACGGTGAGGGGCGGGCGCGCAGCGCGCGGCCCAGGGACGGGCTGGGGCGTCCGCTGCCCTACGGGACCCAAGGCGTGGAGCGGCAGCCCGAGGGGGTGCCGCGCTCGCCCGGGGAGACCGTCGCGGAGGCCCAGCGGCTGCTGGACGCCGGGATGCCCTTCCACGCGCACGAGGTGTTCGAGGACGCCTGGAAGTCGGGACCGGACGCGGAGGCCGCGCTGTGGCGCGGTCTCGCGCAGCTTGCGGTCGGACTGACCCACGCGGCGCGCGGGAACGCGGTGGGCGGCGCCCGGCTGCTGCGCCGGGGGGCGGACGTCCTGGCCGGGCGGACCGGTCCCGGGGACGGGGACGGGGACGGGGAGACCCTCGGGAGCGGTACCGCCTACGGGATGGACCTGCCCGGGCTCGTCCGCTGGGCGCGGGAGCTGGCGGGGCGGGTGGAGGGCGGCGCGGCGGTCGACGCGGCGACCGAGGCGCCACGGCTGAAACACACGTGAGGCGCGCTGGCGGCCGCTGAGGCACCGCTGAGGCGCCGCCGCGCCCGACCGGCCAAGGGGGCCCGACGGGGCCCGGCACCACCCTGCACTGCCCGACCAGCGCACCGCCGGGGCCTACGCCGGCTGGAGGAGGTCCCAGCGGTTGCCGTAGAGGTCCTGGAAGACCGCGACGGAGCCGTACGCCTCGTGGCGCGGTTCCTCCAGGAAGCGGACCCCCTCGGCCGTCATCCGGGCGTGGTCGGCGGCGAAGTCGTCGGTATAGAGGAAGAAGCCCACGCGGCCCCCGGTCTGGTCACCCACCCGGGCCTGCTGGGCCTCGCCCTTGGCCCGGGCCAGGAGGAGGGCCGACTCCTCGGCGCCACGCGGCCGTACGACGACCCAGCGGGATCCGTCCGGGCGCGCGGTGTCCTCCACGAGGTCGAAGCCGAGGGCGCGCGTGTAGAAGTCGATGGCCTCGTCGTAGTCGTGGACCACGAGGGCGGTGAGGGCGATGTGTGCGGACATGACGCCTATTGTGCGCCGAGGAATACGACGTCCAGGGTGCGGGGCCGTGGCCGTGCACTCCCTCCACCCGGTCCAGCTCGATCTCGCTGGTCAGGGGCCGGGGGTCCAGCAACGGCAGCGCCCGCAGGACCGAATCGACACCTGGCCGGGGACGGACCACGCGGATCTAGTGGGTGCGGGACCAGGGTGATCCGGCGGCACCCCTGGCCCGGGCTGCGGTTCTTGCCGCTCATGGGCGCTCCCTCCGTTGCAACCGGCAGGCCCCGCACAGGAAGCGGCAGCGTCCGGAGGAGGATCTCCAGCTCCCGAAAGGGCGGAACCACCTTCTCGACGCCGACCACGGAGATCAGGGTCTCGGGCAGGGTCAGGCACATCCGGCCGTTCAGCCCGATCTCTTCGGTGCCCATGGACTTGACCTTGTTGGCCACTTCGCGCGCGCCGGTCGCGGCCCCCAGCTCCGTGACGATCCGGTTGGCCTTCCGCGCGTCGACGGGCCATGGACGGTGCCGCCGGCAACGGTGACGGAGGCCTCCGACCGGGAAGGCACAGCCGCCGGGGCCGGTCCCCGAGCCCGAGGCCCCGTATCCCGCATTCGTGGCAGGAGGGGTGTTGGGTGACCGCGTGCGGGAAGTGCGCGCCCACCCCGAGCCGCTCCCAGGAGGCGGCCGACGGCGACGCCCGTGCGCGGTAGCGGGGAGCGGGATAGCCGGGAAGCGGGGAGCGGGGTGGCCGGGAGCGAGGTAGCGGGGAGCGGGATAGCCGGGAGCCGGCAGAAGGCTCGTTCACGGACGTGGCGAACAAGGCGGCGCGCAGGACGGGCAGAATGGCCCGGTGAAGAAGTTCTCAGTGATCGGCATAGGCGCGGGCGACCCGGACCACCTGACCCTCCAGGCGGTCAAGGCGATCGGCGCGGCGGACGCATTCCTCATCCTGGAGAAGGGCGAGGAGAAGGCGGATCTGACCGGGCTGCGGCGCGCGATGCTCGACGAGCACGCCCGCCCCGGACACCGGCTGGTGGAGGGCCGCGACCCCGATCGCGACCGGACCCCCGCCGACTACACCCCCACCGTGGACGGCTGGCGCAGCGCGCGGGCCGAGATCTTCGAGCGGTTCATCGCCGAGGACCTGGCGGAGGGCGAGACCGGGGCGTTCCTGGTGTGGGGCGACCCCTCCTTGTACGACTCCACCCTCGCGATCCTGGACGAGGTGCTGGAGAAGGGCCGGGTCGCCTTCGAGCACGAGGTGGTGCCCGGCATCAGCAGCATCTCCTCTCTGCTGGCCCGGCACCGCACCAACCTCAACCGGGTGGGCCGCCCGGTCCAGATCACCACCGGGCGGCGGCTCGCGGAGGGCTGGCCGGCGGACGTGGACGACGTGGTGGTGATGCTGGACGCGCGGCACGCCTTCACCGCCCACCTCGACCAGGACCTCCACATCTACTGGGGGGCGTACGTCGGCACCCCCGACGAGATCCTGGTTTCGGGCAAGCTGGCGGAGGTCGCCGGCCGGATCGAGGAGCTGCGCGCCGAGGCCCGCGCCCGCAAGGGCTGGATCATGGACACGTACCTCCTCCGGCGCGCCTGAGGGGCCCTCGCGGACGGGGTCCGGGTCCGTCGGCCTACCGCAGGAAGGCCGGCAGGACCTCGGCGAGCCGTTCGTACTCCTCGGCCCGGTTGTAGACCTGCCCGCACACTCTGATGCCGCCGCCCCCGGCCCACGGCCAGATCAGCACCCGGATGCCCGCCCGCGCCGCGAGCCGCTCGCGCAGGTCGACGGCGTCCTCCCGGGTCTCGGCGGTGCCGACGGGCAGCCGCAGGGCGCGCATGGCCAGGCCCTCGGTGTGCGGCAGCGGGGTGATGCCGGGGATTTCGGCGAGCAGGGCCGCGCCGTGGGCGGCCAGTGCGCTGTTGTGGGTCCGGACCTTCGCGGCGTCGAGCCGCTCGAGCAGGTCGAGGCCGTCCGGGGCGGCGAGCCAGCCGGTGTAGTCGAAGGTGGCGCGGTAGTCGACCGAGCGCGGGAAGCCGTGGTGGTCCTCCCAGGAGGGTACGAGCGCCCGGACCCGGTCCCGGTGGCCGGGGGCCACGGCGAGCAGCGCGGTGCCGGACGGGGAGTAGCCCCATTTGTGCAGGTTGCCGAACCAGAAGTCGGCGCCGCCGCCGAGCGGGTCGGCGAGCATGCCGGGCGCGTGGGCGCCGTCCACGACGGTGGTGACGCCCCGGGCCTTGAGGTCGGCGAGCAGCCGGGGCGAGGCGATGACCCGGGCGGTGGGCGAGCTGATGTGGTCGAGCAGTGCCACCTTCGTGCGCGGCGTCAGGCCGGCCAGCACGGTTTCCCGTACGGCGTCCTCGTCGGGGAGACGCGGATCCAGGGTGACGGTGGTGACCGTGGCGCGGCGGGCGGCGGCCAGGGCGACCGTGCCGTAGCCGTGGTCGGTGACCATGATCTCGTCGCCGTCGGCGAGGGGGATGGCGCCGAGGGCGAGGTTGGCGCCTTCGGTGGCGTTGGCGATGAAGGCGATCCCGTCGGGGTCCGCGCCGCCGAGGCGGGCCGCGATCCGGGCGCGGGCGCCGGCGAGGCGGTCGGCGACGGCGAGGAAGAAGGCGTCGGGGTCGGCGTGCGCTTCGGCCCGCAGGGCGGCCTGTGCCTCCTGGACGGGGAGGGGCACCGCGCCGAAGGAGCCGTGGTTGAGGTGGGAGACGGCGGGGTCGAGGCCGAACAGGGCCCGGCCGCCGGGGAACTCGGCGGGGCGTATCGACTCGGTGGGCGCGTTCACGTAGGTGAGCCTCCGGGAGTGCGGGCACTGGTGACCAGGGGATCATCCCCCGGCCGTGCGCGCGCCGGAACCCCGCCGTACGCGTACGGCGCGAAGGGCGCCCACTCCTCCCCCTCCCGGCCGCGCGCCAGAACCCCGCGCCGCCCGCGCGGGGCAAGGGACTCGGCCCCTGCGCGGACGCACGCTGCGGCGGACTCAGGCCGCGAAAGCGCTCCGGCAGCGGCGCAGCAGCTCGCGCAGCGCGGGCCCGCGCCCGTCCGCCCAGACGAGGGAGAGGAGCGCGGGGATCTCCACGTCCTCGATCGGGCGGGCGGTGAGCCGGTCGCGGTAGTGCTCGGCCATGGAGGCGCTCAGGACGGCGACCCCGAGCCCGCGTGCCGCGAGGTCGGCGATGGCGTCGGACGCGCTGGCCTCCAGGGCGATGGCGGGACTCAGTCCCTGCGCGGCGCAGGCCTGGTCGAAGACCGTACGCAGTCCCGTGCCCGGAGGCATGCAGATGACCGGGTGCCCGCCGAGGGCGCGCAGGGTGACGGGCTCGGCGCCGGCCAGCGGATGTCCCGGCGGGACCACGGCGACCAGACGCTCGCTGACGATGGTGAGCGCTTGGAGCCCGTCGGGGGTGGTGGCGGCGGTCCCGACGAGGGCGAGGTCGAGGTGGCCGGCGCGCACGGCCCGGACGAGGCGGTGGGAGTTGTCCTCCAGCAGCGCGATCTCCACTCCGGGGTGTGCGCGGTGGAAGGCGGCCAGCGCGTCGAAGAGCGGGGTGACGGTGCAGCCGATGACCATGCCGACCGTGAGGCGGCCGCGGATCAGATCGGTGACCTCGCCCACCGCCTGGCCGACCGCGCTGGCGGCGGCGAGGACGGCGCGGGCGTGCTCGAGGGCCGCCTTCCCGGCGACGGTGAGGGTGGCGGCGCGGCCCGAACGGTCGAAGAGCTCGGCCCCGAGCTCCCGTTCGAGCCGGCGGACCTGCGCGCTGACCCCGGACTGGCTGATGTGGACGCGCTCGGCCGCGCGGGTGAAGTTCTGCTCCTCGGCGACCGCGACGAAGTATTCGAGCTGCCTCAGTTCCATGACGGCTGATTCTAGCTTCCAGCAGATCCAGCTGTTGGACTTCTGATCGCAGGGGCACGAGGCTTGAAGCACAGCAGCACACCCCCCGGAAGCCCGAGTGGCCCCGGGGCCGGGGGCCCGGACCCAGAACCCAGAACCCTGAAGCCGGGACCCGTCGAACCCGCCGGAGCCAGTCGAACCCGTCCAACCCAGGAGGAAGCGATGTCGCACTACGCGTCGTACGAGAAGGCCCTTCGCCCCGAGGACATCACCCGCCTGTTCGTCGAGCGGTCCAACGCCGGCGACGCCGCCGGGGTCGCGGCCCTGTACGAGGAGGACGCGGTGATGGCCTTCCCGCCCGGTGAGCTGACGGTGGGGCGGGAGGCCATCCGCGCCCTGTGGGAGCAGGTACTGGTCCACCGGCCGCGGTTCGAGCCGGAGCCCCCGCTGCCGACGCTGGTGAGCGACGGCATCGCCCTCACCTCCACCCCGCCGAGCGACGGAGCGGGAGCCCGCGCACAGGTGGTCCGCCGCCAGCCCGACGGCAGCTGGCTCCGGCTGCTGGACCAGCCGGAGTTCGCCCCGGCGGCGGACGCGGCGCCCGCGGCCGCGCCCACCAGCTGAGGCCCGGCTCAGGCCTCCGGTCTACCGGCGGCCTACCGGCGACCTATCTCCGGCCGCTGGTGGCCGCGTAGTACTGCAGGTCCTGCACCTCCACCGTGCGGTCCACCGCGTAGGGCAGCTCCACCCGCGCCCCCGCCTTCCCGTCCCGGACCACGGCGGCCGAGCTGGTGCCCGCGCCCAGCGCCAGCAGCTCGGCATGCACGCCGACCGGGGCCTCGTGCGCGCCCTCGGCCGGTCCGACGGCCGTACGGATGTTCGCGGGCGCGGTGAGGAAGCTGAGCACCTCGACCGTGTCACGGGGCGCGGCACTGCCCTTGCGCAGGGACATCACGAGGGACTGGTCGCCGGTCGGATCGGCGGCGGCGTACTGGGTGCGTGAGGTCAGGTACAGGGTGTCCCGGACGATCTTCGGCCAGCTGTCCGTCTTGAACTTCGTGAGGTAGTAGGAGGACAGGTCGAGGTAGGCGTGGCCGTTGTGCAGGGACGGGGCGAACTGGCTGCCCTCGCTGTAGTCGTTCCAGGTGGTGAGCTGGACCCAGTCGGCCTCGTCCTCGATGGCCCGCGTCCAAGTGGCGCGCAGGGTGGCGGTGTTGCCGGCCTCGTCGTAGATGCCCTGGTTGGGTCGGGCGTCCTGGACCGATACCGGTTGCATCCAGATCTTGCCCAGCCCGTGCGCGCGCCGCGCGTCGCGCGCGGAGCCCTCCTGGCCGACGTAGCTGCGGCTGCCCCACTCGGAGAACCCGTAGCTGATCGGGGTGAACTGCTCGCTGTTCGCGCCGAAGTCGAGGAAGAGCGGGACGAACGCGGTGCGGATGCCGTGCTCGGACTTCAGCGCGTCCATGACCTGGGTCCACCACGCGACGCTCTTCATCTCGGCCTTGAACGGCGAGACGACGAGCCGTCCGTCGGGGAGCCTGTGCGCGGACGGGGCCTTGCCGATGTCCGCCAGGACGGCGGCGAACGTACCCGGATCGTCGGCCTTCAGGGAGGTCATGTCCGGCATCAGCATGATCTTGAAGGCCGGGTCCACCGAACGGGCCGCGTCCATCAGGAGGTTGGACCGCTCCCAGTTCTTCCCGGAGAGGGAGAGCAGGTCCAGGCTGAACCCGTCGATGCCCGCGGCGCGAGCGGTGCGCACCTCCTGCTGGAGGTTGGCGAGCTCCCAGTTGCCGTCCTTGGGCGGGACGGGCAGCGGCCGGTCCCGCAGCAGGCCGCCGTAGCGCCCGTGTTTGCCGCTTTCGCCGGCCGGGTTCAGATAGTTGCGGGTGTAGTAGTCCGCGTCGGCGCTCGCGTTGTCGAGCGAGAGCGGGTACGGCGTGAAGTAGTGGGCGAAGACCAGCTTCTTGCCGGCGGCGCCGGAGCGCAGGGCGGCCGGCTGCGGCAGGTCGAAGGGCAGGGCGCCGGTGGGGCGCGCTCCGGTGTCCGTGCCGGGCTGCGGGGTCGCCCCAGCCGCCCCGGCCGTGCCCTTGGCGCCGCCCTCGGG